>CAZBMC010000046.1:0-7099 GCA_964493065.1 uncultured Gammaproteobacteria bacterium | reverse complement strand
GGTTGTGTACATACGCATAGGCTACCAGGTGATTCCAAGCTATTGAACCATTACAGGAGAGTTGACGAACAAGGGGCTGCGTGGTATGGTCACCGCGTACATTTCTTGTACCTATGTCCATGCTCCCCTCGTTTCCATCTCGGCTGCACGCACGGTTTACCGGGAGCTGTCCTCGGTGTCGAACGCTCTTTCAGCCAGCGAATGTAACGGTCGTGGCTGAAGATGAGGAGCAGCAGCTCTTGCACCTGGTATGCCAGCAGTGCCGCACCGGCCTTCTGGCGTTGGTCGGCATTACGGTCAATGGTCTTCGGTCCGTAGAGATAGTCACAGACCTGACAGGAGCAGATGCCGAGCGGTTCATTGCCGCAACCCCAGTGAATGCCGAGGATGTGCTGGCGTTGCATACGGCTCTAGGCCAATCCACGTTCCGGCTTCGTTAGGCAGCCGCTACTCGAGCGGATGAGGCGCGCAGTCTTTTCCTTTGCACTATTCTTCTCTTTCGTTTTTTTTCACTGATCTGTATGACGCTCTCGATTACTGCACAACCCCGCACTGCTTCCAAAAGTGAACGTACCCGCGTTCGCAAAGCAGACCACATTCCTGCTGTCGTGTACGGCCATGGCATTGCTAGCCAAACGGTTACAGTCCCGCGCAGTGATTTTGAGAAAGTATTCCGTGAAGCCGGCGAATCAACATTGGTCACTCTCACTTTGCAAGGGAGCGCGCCAGTGCAGACACTCATTCAAGATGTGCACCGTCACCCAACGCTGGGCACAATCCAGCATGTGGATTTTTACCAGGTGCGCATGGATGAGAAAATTAGCAATGACGTGCCGTTGGTGTTTACCGGTGAGTCCAAAGCGATGAAGGAATTGGGTGGGATTTTGGTGAAGAATATCGATGCCATAAAAATTACCTGTCTGCCTGCGGATTTGCCCTCAGAGTTATCGGTGGATATTAGCCGGTTAGAGAATTTTGAATCTCGGATTACCGTTGCAGACATTTCACTCCCCAAGGGTGTGACGCTGGAGACGAAGCCAGAGGAGATCGTTGCGGTGGTTGAGGCGCCTCGCACGGAAGATGAATTGAAGGCGCTTGATGAAAAGGTGGAAGAAAATGTGGAAGCCGTGGAGAAGGTAGAGAAGCCGGCGGAAACGGAAGGGGAGGACGCTGCGGCGGGTGCCGAGGCGCCACCTGCCAAGAAAGCCTAGGTCACCTATGGGAGGGAGGCTTACGGACAGACCAAGCGATTACACCTTTGGCAAGCGCAAACGGCGTTGGCCGTGGGTCGTTGCTGGTATTGTGGTCGCCTTAGGCATCATTGCATCTGGTGGGTACTTCCTCTACCGAAGCAAGAATGCAGCAGGGACAAATAGTGCAGTGAGTAACAGCAATCAAGCTGCTGAAGTCAGCCGGCGGCTTGATGGCGTTTTGGTACCGGCGGCAAAAGCGAATTTCCTCCCCCTCGCTGTTATCATTGAGAATCATTCCAGCGTGCGTCCGCAAAGCGGGTTAAGTCAGGCTGGGGTAGTGTACGAAGCGTTGGCAGAAGGCGGCATAACTCGCTTTCTGGCAGTGTTTGCCACCAATGGGGAGCTGCGCATTGGTCCAGTCCGATCAGCGCGGCCGTACTTCGTCCAGCTGGCACGGGCGTACAACGGCATGTTCGTCCACGCTGGGTATTCGCCCCAGGCCAAAGAGCAAATCCAGAAGACTGGGATTATTGATTTTGACCAATTTGCAAAACCCTACAATTTTGATCGTATCAGCGGCCGTCCGTCCGAGCATGCACTCTTTACCTCACTGCGGCTTTTGGAATTAGGCCGTAAGGATTTGAAGCTAGAAGACAAGGGAACATTTACCCCCTGGGCATTCAAGGCGGATAGTCCGGCGCAGCCTCCAACCGCAACAAAGATAACCGTTGACTTTTCTACGGCGTCGTACCGAGTTGGTTACACGTATGATGCGGCAACCAATTGCTACCAGCGTGCGCAGGGCGGCATTGTTGCAAAGGATAAGGAAAATGGGCAGAGCATTGCCCCAAAGAATGTCGTGATTCTCTTCACCACGTCCACGCTCTTCGATGCGCTACGTCGGAACATTACTGTCATTGGTGAGGGGAAGGCGTTGGTTTTTCAGGATGGAAATGTTATTGTAGGGAAGTGGCAAAAGCAGGATGCAGCTTCGCAGCTGAGTTTCCAGAATGCCAATGGAGAGCAGGTTGCTCTCAATTATGGGCAAACGTGGGTTGAGGTCGTTGATCTGCCCGAGCGGAATGTAACGTATTCATAAATTTCCTTCCTTTTCAAACAACGCACATGGCAAAAGCATCAAAAAAAGCCGTCGAAGAAGAAGTTGTCACTCCCAAAGCATTACCCAAGAAGAAGGTTGTCGCAAAGCAGACACCGGTTGCTGATCCAGCAACAGAATTGAGTAGCACGACCAAAAAAACGCAACCCGCAGCAACCCAAGGCGCCTGGCAGCGATTGTCAGCGAAGTTTGGTACGGGTGGCTCTCGGTGGTTGGCGCTTGGGGGCGTGGCAGTTGTCCTTGCCATTATTATCATTGGGATTGGCATTGCGCTCAGTTCTGGCTCTTCGGATGACGGGGACGCATTGGCAACCAGGACCTCTGAAACGGAGAATACGAACACAGCAAATCTGCCTTTTGCGCAAGATTTGATTGGCGGCAATCGGTACGTACAAGGACACTACTACCCGGTAGCGGTGATGATCGATAACGCGGCACTTGCGCGGCCACAGTCTGGTTTGCAAGCCGCGTCCATTGTCTACGAAGCCCTGGTGGAAGGGGGAATCACCCGGTTCATGGCAATTTTTGACCAAGGGAAAGTTGATCAAATTGGTCCAGTCCGATCTGCGCGCCCGTACTTTGTTTCCTGGCTTGCAGAGTACGATGCTGCCTACGCGCACGCAGGCGGCTCTCCAGAAGCACTAGGAGATATCAAGAAGGATCGTGTCCATGATATTAACGGTATTGGGAATGCGGCCAAAGCTTTTGCGCGGGATCGTTCTCGGCCTGCGCCACACAACCTGTACACAACTTCATTCAATTTGTACACCGTGACGCAGTCACTGAAGTTAGGATATGACGATGCTGATATCGAAGCCTGGAATTACACGCCGACGGGCGCTGTTGCACCAGCGGATGTGACTCCAGCGAAGAAAGTGACCTTTTACTTCACTGGCACGACCAAGTCCACCAAGATTGTCTACACGTACGACGCTGCAAAAGGCGGGTGGCTCCGTAGCCAAGCTGATGCGGCGCATCAGGACCGGCTCACCAAGCAGCAGATTGTGGTAAAGAATCTCATCATCCAAACCATCTCGAATAACATCTCCGTGGGTGAGAAAGGCCGGCTGACCATGACCGTCACGGGTACGGGAGCGGCAAAAGTCTTCGGGGCCGGTACTGTGCAAACTGCAACGTGGAAGAAAGCCGAAAAGAGTAGCCGTACCACCTTCGCGGATGCCAACGGTAACGCAGTGACGCTACAGCCTGGGAATACCTGGATCGAAGTGCTTCCTGCGGGTCGCACTGTGGTCGTGGAGTAAATGCGCCAACGCGTTAAACTGCTCACCATTGACTTGGACGATACACTGATCGGCCAAGATTTGGTGGTATCCCCACGGAATCGAGCGGCTATCCGCCGGGCAGTCCGGTCCGGGATTATTGTCACCCTGGCCACTGGACGAACGTTCACCACCACCCAACCATTTGCCCAACGGCTGGGTTTGCATCACACCCTTGCTTGTTTCCAGGGTGCCTTGCTGCGGGGCAAGCACAAAATTCTCACCTCGCGCACCATGCCCCCGCAGTACTACCTAGACATCATCAAGTTTGGCCTTCGCCACAAAGTGCAGCAGTGCGTGTACGCCCTGGATCATGACACGGTCTACTTTCAGCGACCACTGAATAAGTACGGCAAAGAGTACCTGGATCGCATTGAGCAGGTACGCCAAATTAGCTTGGTGAATTTAGCCACCTTCCCGTTCCCACACCCGCCCATCAAGGTCATGTTCATCACCAGTCCAGAAAAGGTTGTGAAGCTGGAAGCAATGGCGAAGCGGAAGTGGGGCGATGCGCTGTACATTACGCAGACCCGCGCGAATCTCCTGGAGTTCCTGCATCCGCAGGTGAACAAAGGGTTTGCCTTGCGGTACTTGGCAAGCCACTACCACCTGCCGCTCTCCCAAACTGCCGCCATTGGTGACGGCCACAATGACATTCCCATGCTAGAAACCGCCGGGGTGTCCTTCGCCGTCCGGAATGCACCGCGCGTCGTTGAAGCCGCGGCTGACCACGTGGTGTCTGCTTGGGATCAGGACGGCGTGGCCGAAGCCATTGACTGGATTTTGGCGCACCAACCCAAGCGGCCGAAGAAATAAAAAAAGCGTCCTGCCACAGAGAGTGACAGGACGAAAGTGATTAGGCGACCAAACGTGGTGACCGGGTTTTGTGTGCGCGCGAGCGAAGATTCATCATGTTTTCCATCTGCTCGGCAACCAGACCTCTGGTGAACTTTGAGTTCTCCGTGCTGAGAAATTCAGGCAAGGGTTGGTAATGCACAATCGCGTTTTGATCACGAATGGTTTGCAGATGCGTGGCGCATACGATTGTCCGGTTCGCGATAGGCGAATCGCTCGCATACGTGTAGGCACCGAAGAGAGCAGGCTTGCCCCCTTCACGGTGATTGGCAAGTGCAGAAATGCCGCAGCCTGGGAAGTAGCAGCGATAGCCCCGGTTCGTTGAGCACATGTGTGCCTCCTAGGTTGTGAAGTACAATATTGGGGGAACCGCGAACTCTAGCACCCTACCCCTGCCATGTCAAGTGCAGGAAGCGGGGGCGGTTCGCTGCATCTCTGATGGTGGTTTGGGTGAACCTCAGGTGTCTGATGAAGGTTTGCAGCAGTTTTGGGTGCTGTGGCCCAACCTCCAGATAGAGCTTTGGATATTTTCGTTTCGCGCATTGAACCAGGAACGTCCGCAAGAGTTTGTCCCCATGTTTCCCACCGTGTAATGCCAACCGTGGTTCGCGGGGGAGTTTGCAGGTCTCCGCTGGGGTGAGGTAGGGGAGATTGGCTACGACAAGGTCAAAGCGCTCACTTTGTCGGAGCGGTGCAGTGAGAGAACCCTTGCGGAACTGGATGCGCCCCCGGACATGGTTGAGTCTGGCACTTGTCCGAGCCACGCGCAGAGCTACAGTTGAAACGTCAGTCGCCACAACTTTTGCTTTGGGGAAAGCTTTGGCCAAGCCAATGGCCAAGCAGCCAGAGCCCGTGCCAATCTCCGCGATCGTCTTAGGTGGATGCTCAGCAAAGTCTGCAATGATACGCTCTAGTAACTCTTCCGTTTCCGGGCGGGGGATGAGCACAGCCGGAGTAACCCGGACCGTAAAATCAGCGAATGGCTGGGTACCAACCAAGTATGCAAAAGGTGTTCCTGCTTTCCGTTGTTGGATCAGCTTGTTGATCTTATGAGTTTGTGAAGTTGTCAGTAGTTTGTCCGGATGAGCCAGAATGTGCGTTAGGTTTTTTCGTAGGACAAAAGCCAGGAGATCGCGGACTTCTCGGGGATCAATGCTGGGTTTTTGAAATAACGAACCAACAGTCTGCCGAGGCATTACTGTGCGCTGGGTTGGTGGGCCGCGGTTTGCACGGCCGCAATAATGTCATCCAGTTCACCTTCCATCACACCGGTCAGGTTGTGGAAGTTCTGCTTGATGCGGTGGTCGGTCAGTCGGTTCTGCGGGAAGTTGTAGGTGCGGATTTTCTCGCTCCGGTCACCCGTGCCAATTTGCTGCTTGCGTTGCTCGGTTGCAGCCTTACGCTTCTTCTCTTCTTCAAAGGCAAACACGCGGGCACGCATGATGTTCATACCCTTTTCTCGGTTCTGCTTCTGCGAGCGTTCATCCTGGCACTGCACGGTAATGCCGGTGGGAATGTGCAGCAGGCGTACGGCAGAGTACGTGGTGTTCACAGACTGGCCACCATGGCCAGAGGAAGTGGTTACTTCCATTTTAATATCTTCAGGTTTAATACTTACATCCACTTCTTCCACAATCGGCAGCACGGCCACCGTCGCAGTTGAGGTATGTACGCGGCCAGCTTTTTCCGTTTCCGGTACGCGCTGCACGCGGTGCACGCCTGACTCCCAACGGAGTAAACCAAACGCCCCAGGGGTGGGGATTTCAATGATTGCTTCTTTGTACCCGCCAATGCCTGTGCGGTTGGTGCTTACCAGGTGCGGGTGCCAACCATGATTTTCTGCAAACCGGGTGTACATGCGGCAGAGTTCTGCGGCAAACAACCCCGACTCATCGCCACCCGCGCCAGCGCGAATTTCCACCAAGGCACCACGTTCATCCATGGGGTCAACCGGTTGCTCCAGTACCCGGAGCTTCTCCGCAACCACAGCTAGCTCTTTGGTAATTCTGGCGTGGTCTTCCGTCGCCAGTGCTGCCAGGTCTGGGTCTTCCAAGGCACTGGCCGTGTCCACGAGTTGCTCCTGGAGCGATTGCTGGTCACCCAGCAAACCCAAATGCTCCACCACGCGCTTGTGCTCGCGAGAGAGCTGCTCCAGTTTTTTCCCATCACCAGCTGTGGCAGCAACTTGGAGTTCCTGTTCCAGGGCATCGCGCTTGGTTGTGAGTTCTGGGATGGTTGGCATATGGGCAAATAGCAAAACCGCCCACGAGGAGTATGCGGGGGCGGCGAGCTGCGTTACTTCTTGGCTTTGGTCGTCTTTGCGGCTTTGCGGGTGAGTTTGGCCGTCTTCTTCACCGTGGTCTTCTCCTGCATCTTCTTAAAGCGTTCCACCCGGCCCTGGGCGTCCATGACCTTCTGGGTACCGGTGTACAGGGGGTGGCAATTGGAGCAGACTTCCACGGCCAAGTCTTTTTGGGTGGAACCAGTGGCAAACGTATGCCCACAGGCGCAGCTCACTTTGGCGTCGTGGTGGTAGGTAGGGTGGATAGCGTCTTTCATAGTTCGCCTACTATACCACGGTTTCAGAATTCGTCAAGGGAAAGGTGGGTTTGAATATGAAAAGACCCATCCGGGAGGATGGGTCTTTGGTCTTC
>CAZBMC010000045.1:0-7498 GCA_964493065.1 uncultured Gammaproteobacteria bacterium | reverse complement strand
CCCTGCTGGTTGCAAGCACAAGCGGTTGCAAGGCAGAAAATGCAAACACATCTCAACTCAACGTCTGGACGCGTGCTTTCCATAGCGGATGCGTAGACAGAAGGAGAAACACATGGCTCAGTTCACAACCGACCTTTATGAAAGGACTATTCGTGGCGAGGTGGCGCTCATCGCTCAACCAACGTTGACGAAGGGGATGACCAAAGAAAGTTTTATCACGCAAAGTAACAAAACGCTTCAGGACACGTACGAATCAATCGTACAGTTTTCTGCAATAACACATATTGGCTGGGCGATCTTTACAAATACGCAGAGCCTCAATTACCAGCCATGTGGCGGCGCACTGAAACTTGTATGGAAGGATGCGGATGGCGAAAACACCTTGAACCGGAAGCAAGCAGGCTGGTTTCTCGTCTGTTCTAACCCGGAGTGTAAGGTAGATACGCAATTCATGATCCCTCGAGAGCAACATAGAGAGTACTTACTCCACCTCCTTTTGAAGCAAGTATTTCCTGAAGCGCCAATGATGAATTTTCTTGATTGCTCGGCGGATATTTTCACGTCCACCCTTGGAGATCCCAAAATTGAGACAGCGAAAGCTGCATCCCTGAAGCGCATTGGCACCCTGGGACTTGGGTACCATGCCCTGCATGGCGTGGTATGGGGGGATGGCAACTGTGCTCCTTTACGTCATTACTCTCTTGCGATAACTCCGGTGTTGGGCATGCGGGCGAGCGCTCATTCCTTCGATGGGTATGACCGATGGGTTGCTATGCTTTTTAACAAGAAGTTGGAGCAGTTACGAGAAGTACTCAAACAAACCACCCCAGGAATTCTGGGACCAAAGCAGTCGTAGCGTTCCTGCAAATTGCACGAGCAAAGGGTCGACATTTGTCGGCCCTCTTTCTATTGACAAAAAGCCCCTTCTTTGCTAGGGTAGCAGGAAGTCTTTTCAGCGTGAACATCAACATTGGAGGCACGTCGTGCTCCGACGTAAAAAAAAATCAGCATCTACTGATGCAGCTGAACCAACGGCACAAGCGACAATCCCTGTCATTGGGCCGAATGGTGAGGTTATCCAGTTTCATTCCGCGCTTGCGAAAAAAGCCCGGAAACGCCAGCGGGCTAAGCGACGCGGCGGGGGTTCGTCAAAACCTGCACCGTAGGATCTTCAGTATCGGCGGGTTGCTCATGCAGCTCGCCTTTTTCATTTCGGATATGGATAATGGCGACCAATGTCTCCGCAAGCTGGTAGATATTTCTGGCAGGAATGTCCTCCGCAGGCGTTCGTCGGTATGGACGCTGTACTGCCTGGATGAGTGCTTGTGCATCTGCTTCAGTGAGCGGGGCATCAGTTTTTCGATCCGCTATACTCTTTTCCCATCGTTCAAAACCGTCAACAAGAGGTGGTGGCATACCCTGGTTATGCTGCCGGTCGTACGCTTCTGCCGCGACACTGAGTTGGTAGTGGAGCTGTTCTTCAAGTTCGATGAGGAGTGCGTGTTGTAGGCTTCCTCCACGAATTTCATCTAGTCGGCCGCTTTCGTATGCCTTGGCGAAGGAAGCCACCAATTTTTGAGCATTTTCTGGATTAGCGCCTAGAACAATTCGTGGCATCGTGCGTTGTCTTTTTACCTTCTCTGCGTCGCCCTCCGCTTCGGTTGGAACCCCAAAGTACTTGAGTGTGGTTAGTTCTCCCCTTTTTACTTTTTGGATGACCATCGACAGCTTGGTTCGGAGTGCATTCAGGTCAGGATTCGTCGTTGCATCCACGGCGAGGAAAATAGGAGATTTTCCTTCACGGTTAATGCGGATTGCAAAATCGGTGCCATTTTTTACATCATCATACCGGCTAGTGAACACAACTGATGCATCAGGACCAAACCACCCTTGCTCTTGAATTCCTTCCATGAGCGCGTAGGCCAACCCTGTAGCCTCTTTCCCTTCAGTGGTAAAGGCATGACGTTCCAGCTGGCGGATTTCTTCTTGATCCTTTGCAACTTCCTGAGCGCTGTACGCATTTTTGCCAACGAAGGCTTGTTCATTGAGTCGACGTTGGCGCCACTTGGTTACCACTTTGCTGTCGAAAGTCGTATCACCGCTGGTTTCGCGATGGACGTTCATAATCTCACTTTCCGCCGCCCGCATACGTGATTCAATGGACATAGGTTTATGACTGCAGAGTGTGAAGCTTCTCCTTCGCCGCGGCCAGCTTCTGCTTTTCCCCTGCCACCACGGCGGCCGGAGCGTGGGCGGTGAACGCAGCATTGCTCAGCTTCTTTTCCAAAACTGTGATGTACTGCTGCAGTTGGGAAACATCTTTGTCCATGGACGCTTTGGTGGCTTGCGGGAGTTCTAACCAGAAACTCAGTCCGCCAGTATGGCCATGGGCTTTCTGGCTGAGTTTTCTTACTAGACTTACCTGTGTTCGTGTCAGCCGTTCAACAATCGCTTGGGTCTGCTGAACCACGGCCAGGTTTTTGCCAGCCAACTGTAATGATAGGGTCGTGGCAGGCGGCACTTTGTGGTTGGCGCGGATATTCCGGATTTCCGTGACCAGGGTTCGGATTGTTTCAAACTGCTTGGCCACTGCCGCAGAGCCCGCTTTCGCTTTGGGCCAGGGTTGGATCATGAGCAGGTCTGTGTCCGCTTTCCCGTGCCGCTGTTCCCACAGCGCTTCGGTAATGAAGGGCGTGAGCGGGTGCAAGAGAGTGAGCAGGGTTTCAAAGGTGTGCACCAGTACGGCAGTGTTTGCTTGCACCTTTTGGATTTCCACGTACCAGTCAGCCAGGTCGTGCCAGGCAAAATCGTACAAGGCTTGGCCGGCTTCGGAAAAGCGGAAGGCGTGGAAGTCTTTGGTCACGTTAGCAATCAACGCGTTCAGGCGCTGGGTAATCCACTTGTCCGCTAAGGACGTGGTAGCAGGGGCGTCCAGCTTGGCGGCTTCTTGGCGCTGGACAAAGTTCCCAATATTCCAGAGCTTGTTGATGAAATTTCGGTAGCCGGCAATTTTCTCTTCGGACAAGCGGAAGTCTTGGCCGGGGGCAGTGCCCAAGGTCAGTGCCAGGCGAACAGCGTCTGTCCCGTACTTTTCGCCCATGAGCAACGGGTCAATGCCCGTCCCTTTGGACTTGGACATCTTCTTCCCATCTTTATCCAGCACCAAGCCGTGCAGGTACACGGTTTTGAATGGCACTTGCTTCGTGAACTTCAGCGAGAGCATGATCATGCGCGCTACCCAGAAGAAGAGAATGTCCCAGCTGGTTTCCATGACCGACGTGGGGTGGAAGCGTTTCAGGTCCAGAGTTTTCGCAGGCCAGCCAAGGGTGGAGAATGTCCACAAGCCAGAGGAGAACCAGGTGTCCAGGGTGTCTTGGTCCTGCACGAAGTGCGTGCCTTTGCACTTTGGGCAGCGCTCGGGCATGTTCGTGGCCGCAATGGGTGGGCAGGGGTTGGGCTCGCCCTGCTCGGTTCGGCAGTACCACACGGGAATCTGGTGGCCCCACCAGAGCTGGCGGGAAATGCACCAGTCTCGGATGTTGGTCATCCAGTGGTAGTAGACTTTTTCAAAACGCTTGGGGAGAATGGTAATTTTTCCACTGCGTACCGCGGCAATGGCAGGTTTGGCCAGAGACTGCATTTTCAAAAACCACTGCTTGGATACCAACGGCTGCACCACGGAACCGCAGCGGTCGCAGTGCGGCACGTTGGAAGTGTACGGTTCCACCTTCTGCAGCAAGCCTTTGGCCTGCAGGTCAGCCACAATCCGGTCCCGCGCTTCAGAAATGAGCAGCAGGGCGTAGTGGCCAGCGTGGGTGGTCATGCGGTTGTCCTCGCCAATGACCTGCACAATGGGCAGCTTGTGGCGCTCGCCCATTTCCCAGTCTGCGGGATCGTGCGCCGGTGTGACTTTCACCACGCCCGTGCCAAAGGCGGGGTCAACCAGCTTGTCCCCAATGACCGGCAAGGTTTTGTCACCAGACTCCGTGGTGAACGTGACCCGCTTGCCAATGTACTTCTTGTAGCGTTTGTCGCTGGGGTTCACGGCCAAGGCGGTGTCCCCCACTTTGGTTTCCGGCCGGGTGGTGGCCACGGTGAAGGGGCCGTAGGTGATGTAGTAGAGGTGGCCTGCTTCTTGCACGTGCTTCACTTCCAAGTCTGACAAGGCGGTCTGACACCGGCTGCACCAGTTGATGAGGCGCTCCCCACGGTAGATGAGCTTCTCGTTGAAGAGTTGGATAAAGGCTTTCTGCACAGCCTGGGTGAGCGCCGGATCCATGGTGAAGTGCTCGCGGGACCAATCGCAGGACGCGCCAATCTTCCGGGTCTGGTCCGTAATCCGGGTGCCGTACTTCTGCTTCCACTGCCACACGTGCGTCAGGAATTTTTCTCGACCAATTTCATGCCGGCTCATGCCCTCTTTCTGCAGCAGGCGTTCCACCATGATTTGCGTGGAAATGCCGGCGTGGTCCGTGCCCGGCAGCCAGAGCGTCCGTTCCCCCAGCATGCGGTGGAAACGCGTGAGTGCGTCTTGGATGGTGAAGCCTTCCGCATGTCCCAGGTGGAGCTCGCCCGTCACGTTGGACGGTGGCATGGCAATGGAGAACGTTGTCGTGCGCTTCCCAGGTAATTTGTCCGGATTAAAGAAGCCAGACGCCTCCCAGCGCTTGTAGATGAGCTCTTCCACACCCAGCGGATTGTACGCTTCGTTGGCCATATGCAGGTATTGTACCAGGAAAGGTCAGCCTACGCCGGACGCGCAGGTTTTTCAAGGATTATTGACGATTGACTGGCGCAGCGTTAGGGTAAGGAAAACAGTACGCATTCAGGATGAGAAAGGAGCCCATTTGAAAAAAGTTCTTTCCGCTTGCGCCCGGCATCCGCTTCGGCTGTGGGTCGGCCTTGTCCTTATTATGACCTACGCCATGTGGGCATTTGCCTCCAGCCTCATGCAGACGCAGGCAAAAGTGTTGGGTATTGGGTGCCTCATTGGTTTTTCGTTCGGCGCATTTATCACCGCCGTCTGCGTTCTCTTGTCCGTACGGCAGAAGAGCGCATCAGTGCCTCGGATTACGCATCCAGACGCGACAGTCATGCGGTACCAATGTCCAGCATGCGGTGACCGCTTTGAGCCAGCACAGGTGCCAAAAAATCTGCTCTGTCCACGTGACTTTGTTTCGCTACAGACGTATGATCCGCTGGAAGATAAGCGCGCCTCTCCGCTATAGTACGTCACCCCACGCACCCCGTGGGGTTTTCTTATTGACGAAAAGTGCTGCAGAGATTAGGGTACGTGCAGAAACACACAGGAGAGGAATCATGAACGCTCATTGCAAACGCGCACTTCGGTACCTGCTCATTCTCATTGTAGGGCTCACGAACATCACGATCCTGAGCTTCCTTGCGTGCGTCATGGTATTTTCCATCACATCCAAGCCAGCCGATGGATTGCTCTACAGCGCCGTTGTTGTGGGCTTTGCCGCTGGGGTGCTGTTGACCGTGCAGGAAGTGCAGCATGTGCGCTGGCTTCGAAAGCGGGATATCTTCGTCCCACCGTTAACACGTGTACAGTACAGTTGCCCGCACCCGGGCTGCCAGTACATCACCGAAAAAGATGGGCTGTGCCCGGAACACTTCACGCTCCTTGAATCCCGAACGCGCGAAAATCGACCAGCGCCGTAAACGCCTACTCATCTGAGTCAGGCGTTTTTCTTTTTCATTCACTTCAATAAAAAAGCAACCGACAGGAGTCCATCGATTGCTAGGAATGAAGTCTACAGCGATAGGAGGTGTTCGACGCAGTCCCGCAGTGGATCGCTGGTCACACCCAGCGGGAAGTTTGCCTTTTGCGTGGCTTGTTCGTACACCTGCCCTATTTGTGCAAAGAGCGCTGTGTCGTTGGGAGTGATATACACGTCGCACACGGATCGACTGTTCCAGCGGTTAGCCGGATCAATGACCGTCAATTGATAGACGTGCCAATGTTGGCTTGGATCAAAGTCTTTGTATGGCCAGGGGGTAAGCTGTCCACGGTAGTCTTTCAGTAGCTCTGTATGCTTGCCGTGTTCGGACACATGAAAACGTCGAAGGGTAACGACGAGCAGCAGTTTAGGAATGACGGCTGCCACTCCTTCGTAGTAGCGTGTTTGCCACCCACCCCACTGCATTTCTTGGCTCGCATCCGCAATGACTCTTGTTAGTTCGGTTAGGCGTTCGACATTGATTGCCATTCAGGATTCTCCTTTGGGAAAGAACGGTTAATGGATGACTGTATCGCTTCTGGCGAGACATGTCAATACTACCCACACACTTCACGGCATCTTTGTTTCGCCATCCTTCACCCTCAATCTATACCTCAATCCAAACCCAAACCTCTCAACCCCCAACTACCGCCCCAGCTCCCACATGGGATCAACCTCGATTTTGTCCCACGGCGTCGTTTGACCTGCGGCCAAGCTGAAGGCGCCAGCTACGGCGATCATGGCGCCGTTGTCCATGGTGTAGGCCAGAGGCGCAACGTGCAGGGGAACGCGTGTTGATTGCAATGCATTTGCCAGTGCGGTTCGCAACGGTGCGTTTGCGGCTACCCCGCCACCAAGAATGACACTTGCGGGCTGACGCGCTTGCGCCACACGTAGGGTTTTACCAACCAGCACATCCACAATTGCCTGCTGGACGGACGCCGCCAGATTCGCGCGTTGCTGTATGTTGAGCTTTGGATGTAGCTCCAGGTAGCGTCGGACTGCAGTTTTTAAACCCGCAAAGCTGAATTCGGCATTTGCTTCATGGATCATGGGTCGGGGCAGGTCGATGGTGGGTTTCCCTCGTTCTGCTAGTTTGCTCAATGCCGGGCCGCCTGGGTAAGGGAGGCTTAGTATTTTTGCCGTCTTATCAAAGGCTTCACCCGCGGCGTCATCCCGCGTGCAGCCAATGAGACTCACTTTCCCCCACCCGCGCACGCCAGTGGGCAAATGCACATTTGGATTTTTCGCCTGGGCAATCCACAGAAGTTCTGTGTGCCCACCAGAAACAACCAAGGCCAAGGCTGGGAGTTTGGGGGCGGCTGATCCAAGCCATGCGCTCGCCACATGCCCCGCAATGTGGTTCACACTAATGAGGGTTTTGCCAGTTGCATACGCCAGCGTGCGTGCAGTTTCCACGCCAACCAGCAACGCGGTAGACAAACCCGGGCCTGAGGTGACGGCAATGGCATCCAGGTTCGCCAAGGATACCCGACCCCGCCGCAGCGCCTCCATGAGCGTGGGCATGATGGTGGCCGCATGCTCGCGCGCGGCAACTTCGGGTACCACACCCCCAGTCTTCTGGTGCGTCAGCACCTGCGAAGCCGTGACCATACTCCGTACGGCAAAGCCGGTTTTCTCTACCGCCACCACGGCAATGGAAGTGTCGTCGCAGCTGGTCTCAATTCCTAGGATGATTTTTGTCGTTGACATACGCCTTGCCCTTAGCGTAGGATACTTTCACGAAAAAGAAAAAG
>CAZBMC010000044.1:7327-7543 GCA_964493065.1 uncultured Gammaproteobacteria bacterium | reverse complement strand
CCCACCGCCTGCTGGTCAGTGAAGAAGTGTGGGATACCATGATCATCGTAGTGCAGTTCAGGCACGGCATCCAGGGTTTTGAAGACGTGCAGCATGGTGCGGCAGATGTCGATGGCTGTACGGCGGAGGAGCGAGAGGGTTGCAGGCTTCCACCCCAGTTTCTTGCCAAGGTGGAGGTGCCGGGTAAGCCCCATCACGGTGAACGCAGTTTGCTTG
>CAZBMC010000044.1:4241-7317 GCA_964493065.1 uncultured Gammaproteobacteria bacterium | reverse complement strand
CTCCTGTGAGGTGTACCCCATACCGTTGTTAGCCGCAACCAGGGTGGGGCCTGATGGAGTTGCGAAGTAGGCTGGATCACGGAGGCGCTTCGCAAAGCTCAGCACGTCAGCTTCCGTGCCCTGGCCAAGTGCGTACCGTGTACACTCGTCCAGGTGGTTGACCCGCAGTTGGTCGTAGTGAATTTTTTGGCGGGCTGTCGTCCGGTTCGCAGAGAAACCGTAGACCGCAAGGGCGTACGCCGGGAGCTTGTCTGCGTTTGTGAAGGCGTACGCTTGGTACTTTGTGTCCCAGCGTTTCATGATTTTTTCCAGGTCAGGAACCCGGAGTCCAAGCTTCTGCTGCAGGAGCTGAATTTCCCGCAGTGCCAGGGGGTAGAGCGCGACATTCACGTCAAACGGCGCAATGTGCGGGTGCACTTTCTTGAAGGCCCAAGTACTATCGCGCCAATTCCCCACCAGGTAGTAGGGCTCAGATTTTATTGCACTTTTCTCCGGTCGTTTTTTAAAGGCCACGAAGTGCTTGGCACGGGCTCGGCTTATCACGTACCCAGCCATGCGCCGGAGCTTCTTCACCGCTTCCTTCCGGGTCCAGAAGTACGGTGAGACGTAGCGCAGCGCCAGTAGTGTCAACGGTTCAATGTCAATCATCTTCCGGTCAAATAAATCCCGACCAGACAGTTCATGCCGGTAGCGGTACTCACCCACCACATCTTCGTGCCAGGCGCGGCCCCGGCTGTCCACATTCGCCAGGCAGCGGACAACCATTTCGTCCACCACCGCAGCGGGTATGTCGCCCGCGCCCAGGAGCACACTCTCCATCCAGTCACGGGGGAAAACGGTTCCAAAGCGGTCGCCAGAGGTTTTTCCCCAGGTGAGCAAATGGTCCGCTTCAATTTTTGAGCGTTGCCAGAATCGTTTGATCATTTTTGCGTCCTTGCCAAACGCAGACCACTCCAATGCCTCTACAGGCAAAACACTGCAGGCAGTCGTCTTCGTTGCAATGTCATTCGTTTCCGCGGTGATGGTGAACGGTAGTTCTCGTGCTTTGGTGGTCAGTTGAAAACCACCAAATGGCCGTTGGATTTGCTTAATGGATACACCTTTGGGGAAGGTAAAAGTGGTGCCGTACCAGTGCTCGCCATAGGAACGGCGGAAGACCAACGCTTTTCCTTCCGCGCCTGCGCTCTTGTGAATCCACATGGGCACACTCTGGCTGGTTTCCCGGCGCCGCAGTTCCAAGAACGTAATGAGTTCACCATTTTTTGGATCCACCACCAAACCCCGCATGGTGCGCATGTCGCCCATCACTGGGTAGTACAGGTTCATGGTGGATTTCAGGAAGTGTCCCTGGATGATGCACGTGCCCTGGGGCGTGGCTTCCACCGAATCAATGCGCAAGCGGTGGCGGGGAATATCAATGAACCCACAGTACACGTGGTTGTTGGGGCCCAGAATGCGGAACTGGTCCAGCAAGTCAAAGTCCACGTAGTATCCGCCTTCGATCCAGAGGTTGGGGTCTAGCTGGGGCATGAAAGTAGTATAACAGAGCCGTAAAGCCGTGGAGCTGTAGGCTATAGTCCGAGACGATGAGGGGACGTGTATTGACAAAAAAGAAGGGGCGGGTTATTGTATCTTGAAATAAAACAGAAATGTTTGGAGGTATTCAATGAGTAAAAAATGGGAAGAAACCGCAAAGGACGTACAAAAAGTAGTAACACTCGATGGGGGCGCAAAAGTAATTTCTTTCACATCGGGTCGCCTCTGTGCCGATGAGTACGCAAGGATTCTGAGACGGAATGGCTGGCGCAAGTTAAAAAAAGATGAAGTTCGGACCATTGTGCGCCGGCGCAAGGAGCTGTTTCCAACTGGGCACTTCGTTGCCTTCCTTCGTCTGAGCCTCGTATGTTTCGTCGACCTCATTGCAGACGTGACGCTCACGTTTGAGAGCATCGTTATCAGCGCTGAAAGTGTCGATGTAGGACGATACAAGCACGACATTTGTGCTTACAGTAATGTCCGATACTTTGCAATCGAGCGGTAGAAGAAGATATTTAGTTATGTAAATTCATAAAAAGAGACTTACAGTAGTCTCTTTTTCATTCCGTAGGAATTTTTAGGCGTCTACGCAGACCCGTTCTATCAAAATAGATCCCTACCTCCGGAAAAACTTGGCCGCGTCTTCCGGTGCCACGCCGTTGATGACCAAGCGGGAACCGACTTCTACCCCACCCCAGGTTTGCTCACGCGGGGCAATGCGGAGGTAGAAGTGTTCGTCCTGGTCGGTGAGGGTCTGGTGGAGGTAGTAGTTGTACGACGCGCGGATGAGGTTGAGTTTCTTGAGGATTGATTGGAGCGCAGTGGCAAAAGCCCGGCGCTCGGTTTGGCTCAGGCGGGTGCAGTTGTCCAGGTGCCGGTTGGGGAAGAGCCAGACTTCGTACGGGTAGGCCGATGCATAGGGCGCGAAGGCCGTGACATACTTGTTGCTGAGAATCCGCCGGGGTCCTTTCTTCTCATCAGCCAGAAGTTTGCAGTAGTAGCAGTGGCCGTGCTCCAGCTTGTACTGCCGTACGTTCTGGAGTTTTAGAACAATGTGCGGAGGCACGAAGCCGGTGGCAAAGACCTGCGAGTGGGCGTGCACCAAGCTGGCGCCAGATTTGCCGCCGTGGTTTTTGAAAATGAGTATGTACTCCATCTTGGGGATGCGCGCAATTTCCTTTGTTCGTTGCTGGTAGAAACTTAGCAAGTGATCAAGCTGGCTCACACTCAACTCACCCAAGTCTGCGTCATGATCTGGGGTGTCAATAATGACTTCTTGGTAGCCGTAGGCTTTTGGCGTCTTCAAACTCACGGCCGGGTAGTCATTCGCAATTGCGCGAATCAAATTTTTCCCCCGGCCCAGGTGCGCGGTGGTGTGTTTTCCTTTAATTCCCTCTGGACAGAAAGGGCACTGCTGTGGCCGGACTGTCCGCACGTACGGATCAGGAATGTCGTGTGGCCGGATATTCCGCTTTGGGGCAATGACCACTGCACGGTCGTGGATGGGGTCAAGCCGAAGTTCAGGGGTGCGGACAGGCAT
>CAZBMC010000044.1:0-4141 GCA_964493065.1 uncultured Gammaproteobacteria bacterium | reverse complement strand
TCATCCACCATTCGATCAAGCCGAAAACGTTTTTCCATATCTTTTCGGCAGGTCGCGCGGTCAATTGTATCAATGTGCCGGACCGCCTGGACCATGGCCGACGTGTTTTTCACAATGAAGCCAGTTTTCCCATCCTTGAGAATTTCTGGAACCGAGCCACGTTTGAAAGCAACGACCGGCGTTCCCACGGCTAAGGACTCAATGAGTACCAGCCCAAAAGGCTCATCCCAGGAAATGGGGAAGAGCGTGGCTAAGGCATTACCCAGGAATGTGCCTTTCTCCCGGTGGGTAATTTCCCCAACGTAGCGAATGCGACTGTTGAGGTATGGCTTCACTTGCTGAGCATAGTACAGGGGGTCGCCAATGGGGCCGGCAATGCGCAGTGGAAGATTGAGCCGGTGGGCGACCGTAATAGCTTCGTGCACACCTTTGTAGTTACGGATGCGACCCAGGAAAGCAAGGTACGACCCGGGTTTGGGGTGGAAGGGGAGCTTAGCGAGATCCACGCCGTGCTGAATTGTTTGGATGAAACGAACGCCAGGCACTAAAGCTCGCTGCGCTTTGGAAATGGCAACGTAGCTCTGCCACTTTTTGTACGTTCGCATGACTGCCTGGTCAGTTTCCGTTGGCGGGCTGTGTAGCAGTGCAGTGGATGGGAAAGGTGCGAACGGGGAGAAGTGCGCACTCATCATGGGCACGTGGGAGAGCAGAATTTTGGCGCCCCAGCGCGTGGCATCCCGGTACGCATTGCTCGTCTGGATCAGCTCGTAGGCTTTGTGGTTCTCCATGCCAATCTTCGGCTCGCGAATGGAAGCGCGGGGCGTGGCAGCAATGAGCCGAGCTGTGGTCTTTGTATCGCCAGCGGCGTACAGAGTGACGGGGAAACCCCGTTGCACTAACCCCTCCGTGATTTGGGAGACAATAAGCTCTGCCGCCGCGGTGCGCAGCGGGGGAATGGGGTAGAGGTTGGAGGCGAGAATAGCAATCTTCGGTTTCTTCATTTTTTCAGGAGTTTTGCATAGGCTGCGAGGTACCCATCTACCATTGTATCAAGGGAGAAGCCTTTTTCCACTCGTGCCCGGCACGCCGCTCGATTTATGGTCTGCAGTTTTGGAATAGCTTTGGCTGCGCTAGCAATGGAAGAAACAATGAACCCCGTCTTCCCATCCACCACAATTTCTGGGACGGCACCGCGGCGGGTGGCAATCACCGGTGTTCCGCAGGCCATGGCTTCGGTCATGAACAAGCCAAAGGGTTCTTCCCACTGGATGAGGGCCAGCAAACCCAGCGCATTCCGGAGTAAGTCCACCTTCTTTGCGTGGTTGACTTCACCCAGGAAGATCACTCGCTTCCCGTCAATGAGCGGGCGTACCTTTTTCATGAAATAGACTTCATCCACCACATCCACTTTCGCAGCCATTACAAGGGGGAGGCCGGCGCGCTTCGCCGCGTGAATTGCTTCCACGGGTCCTTTCTCCGGACTCATCCGGCCCAGGAAGGCCAAGTACTTCTTCGGGCGGTCATTGTAGCGAAACTTTGTTACGTCAATGCCGTTGTACACCGTGCGGACGAAGTTGAGTTTGGGAAGTGGGGAGCGTTGATTGTTGGAAATGGACACCAGGGGAATTTCTGGGTACGCCCGGTGGACAATTTTTGCTTCGGTGGTGTTTAGCCGGCCGTGCAAGGTCAAAACGCACGGCGTTTGCACCAAGCGCGTGTACGGGAAGCTGCTGGAACCCACGTGCATGTGGATGATGTCGAACTCCTCTGCGTGCTCAAAGACATGGCCGTACTGCAGCATTTGCCAGAAGGCTGGGACGCTGTACCCGCGAATGCGGCTCCGTTTCGTGGCTCGGGGGTCGGGGTGGTAGGCAGGGACGAGTTTGGCTGGCGTGTCTGAATCAGACCGGGCGAAGAGCGTGACATGGTGACCGCGCTTGACTAACCCCTGCACCAAATTTGCAATGACGAGCTCCGTGCCGCCGTACTTACGGGGTGGGACGCGTTCAGCCAGGGGCGCAACTTGGGCAATGCGGAGTTGGCGGGTTCTGCTCATGCGTTTTTCATTAGCGCGGGAAAGCCACGCAGTCCAGCGCGGAAGGTGCGAACGTAGTAGCGTAGGAGCTTGCGAACAACCGTTTTATTTTTTGCGTGGTGAAGTTCGGAGAGAATGCGATGGTGCAGCAGGATGTCCCGGAGGCAGAAGAGGAGCACCTCAATGGTGAAGATTGCCCCAAAAGCTGCATGGTCGGGTTGCAGCGCAGCAACTTTTCTTGCCAGTCGATTCCGCCAGGGCGCCTGGCTAAATTCTTTAACCCAGAGCTCTGCCACGTCGTACGCCGGGGAGGCAATTTGGATGTGCTCCCAGTCCAGTACAGCAAAGCGGCCATGATCCACCAGGAGATTGTTCGTGCTCAGATCCCCGTGGCTGATGCCCAGTTGGTGCCGCGCCCGTCGTTCCAGCTGGTGGAAAGCCACAATCCGTGCCGCAGCTTCCAGTTCTGTGTCGTGGAGGTACGCGCGGAGTACCCGGCCATTCTTCCCGCGGGCGTAGGTTTGGAAACGTGCCGTGAAGTCACTAGCACGGTGCGCGTGCAAGTGGAGTAGTCGGCGCGTCGCCAAAGGAATGGGCAGTTGGCCGTAGCGCGCCAGCATATGACTGAGGCTGGTCACGAGCTTTGGCGGCATCTGGTTGCGGTGCTTCCGGAGGTATGTTGTGAACAGTTCGCCAGGAATGTAGTGGTAGAGGATCCAGGGATGGGCGCCGGTGCGGTTACCCGCCACCCAGCGAGGGAACTGCGGCAGGTGTGCTTTGGCCGCGTGCTGGTAAAAGGCAATTTCGTGCTGGAAGTCATGCCGCGTGGTTGGGACGCGCATGAGGTAGACCTTGAAAGTGTACGCGCGGCCTTTGGCATCCACGCAGCGGGTGCGAAAGAATCGACGCTGGTGGCCGAGGATTTCCTTGACGTCTGCGTCTGGCGTTAGCCCGCGTTTCTGCAAGAGGCTGCGGACGTGCTTCAGGAGAGCGGTCCGAGTCATGGCTGGATTTACCGCCACTGCCGAATGAGCTTTTGGTACACGGCCAGGTAGCCAGCGACCATTGCTTCCACGGAGAAGTACTTCTGCGCGCGCTTCCGGCAGGCCGCGGGTTTGATGGTGCCAAGTTTGCTCACCATCCGCGCAGCTTCTTCGTTGGAGTGCACCAGGAAACCGGTCTGCTTGTGGGCAATCACTTCTGGCGCGGCGCCCCGGGCCATTGCAATCACCGGCGTCCCGCACGCATTTGCTTCTGCCATGAACAGGCCAAAGGGCTCTTCCCACTGGATGAGCGCCAGCAAGCCGGCAGCATGGGACAGGAGTTTTGACTTACCAGCGTGGTCTACTTCGCCCAGGAATTTGATTTGCTTGCCATCAATGAGCGGCTTCACTTTCTGGGTGAAGAACTTCACATCCACTGCATCCACTTTTGCCGCCATAATTAAACGTCGCTTAGTTTTTTTTGCAACCTGAATGGCTTGGACTGGGCCCTTCTCCGGACTCATCCGACCCAAGAATGCCAGGTAGTCATCCTTCTTTTCCAGGTAGGCAAACTTTTCTACGTGGATGCCGTTGTACACCGTGGCAGCGTAGTTGAGTTTCAAGGGTTTGCGCTGGTTGTTGGAAATGGAAACGAATGGGGTGTGGCTGTAGGGCTTGTACACCATTTGCTGGTAGCCAATGTCCAGGGGCCCGTGGAGCGTCGTCACTACCGGGTGGGGGATCATGCCAGTGAAGGGCAACACGCGCCAGCCAATGTGGTTGTGCACAATGTCAAATTTGCCGGCCGCCGCCGCGCTGAGTACTTTTCCAACCCCCATGAATTTCATGGATTCACGCGCTTTCAGGTCTGCGCTGTGCATGGCGCGGAGTGAGGTGGGGAAAATTTTGACCAACTTCGCTTTGGTCTTGGAGCCGCCTACGGAGAAGAGAGTCACGTCATGCCCCTGCTTCACCAGGCCGTCGCAAAGGTTGGCGGCGACAAGTTCGGTGCCGCCGTACTTGGTGGGCGGTACAGTTTCTTCAAACGGAACCAGTTGGGCAATCCGAAGCTTCTTCATAGGGTCAGAGGTAAGTGGTAGAGTACTGGTAGTATACCTTACTT
>CAZBMC010000043.1:0-7644 GCA_964493065.1 uncultured Gammaproteobacteria bacterium | reverse complement strand
TGTTGAATGTGCTCTCCTTCACGCCAACTTCTTTCGCCCACTTCTTCATATTGTCTAGGGAGAGTGTTGATTGGTTCGTGAACATCTTGTCATGCAATTCCCAGAACTTCCCTTGCGCCCCGGCACACTCCGCAGCCTCTGCTGCTTTCTGTGCTTGGGGGTGAATAGTCGTCAATGGGTAGTGCTTGAAAACCACACGCACTTTATCTTTGTAATCCTTCAGCACCTGATCAACGGTAGGGTTGAACCGCCCACAAAATGGGCACTCGAAGTCGGAAAATTCAACTAACGTTACCTTGGCATTCTTGTTGCCGCGAATCCAGTCATCACTCTTCACTTCAACATTCACCGGCCCGGCTGGAGCGGTGTTCGTATTGACAGCGGCAGTGTTAGTATTCGTTGCAGCTCCGGCTACTTTTTTCGTCCCGTCAGACGTCGCATTCCGGTATGCAGAAAAGGACAGGATGAATCCAAGTAAACTGATAAGCGCAACGCCAACCATGATCCCCAAAGCAAACATGGTACGGGGTGGGGCGTTGAATATGCTCTGATTTTCAGGCAACTGAGGCGTGTCCATAAGGGTATGGTAAAGGCGATGTCGTTAGTCTACTACACCCTGTAGCATTCATGCAAGCCTACCGCTTGCGTGCTTTTCTTCGGGGTTTTCGCTTCGGCGCTTGGTCCAACCCGCCCATGACCCGCGTATGCGCATGACGGGTTTCGTGGTTCAGGAAAAAACTCAGGGTTGTGCGAATCGCCACCAGAATGCCAAGCTGTGCCAAGTCAGACAGGGTACGGGATTCAAGGGTGCGAAGAATGTCTGCCGCCACTAAAAATTCCAAACCAAAAATAATCCGCTGGCCAAAGGCAATCCGAAGATTTTCCAGCAACGGCAGTTGTGGCAACTGCAATGACGCCGGACGCTGAATGACAAGCCGAACCAGCGCTTCCCCTGCGCCAAAGACAATTACCGCAGCGCCAATGACGTTGAGAAGAAAATTGAGAATGTCGATAATGAGGATTTCCATAGCTTACTTTGGTTCTGTCACGCGCATCCACGGACCTTTGGGGATGCGGTGGGTGATGAGGCCATGCTTTGCCCCAAGCTGCGTAACTACTGAGGCGCCGTTAATGGAGCCAAGCCGCAACGCGTACGCAACGTCTCCGGGTCGCTTCACGAGAGCGCCAACGAAACCAGAGCCAAATGCATCACCAGCGCCCGTGGTGTCCACGGCGCGCACGGGCTTGATACGCACCTGCCACAGTCCACGCTCGTTCACTGCCCACGAACCTTTTTCTGCATTCGTCACCACCACAATGCCTTTCCGCCATGCTGCAATGGATTTCGTGAGCGCTGCACCCTTCTTCTGGAAGAACAGCTCTGCTTCCTCTTGGTTCACCAGCAGCACGTCCGCCTGCCGCAGAACGCGCAGAGCCGCGCTCCGCTGCTGCAGTTCACGCTTCCCAGGATTCACGGCAACCATTGCACCAGATTTCTTGGCATGGGTAATGGCACGACGAATAAATGTAAGCTCACCACCCACGGAACTCACGTAGTACCAATGCGATGCAAGCTCTGACCACGGCACCATGCGCTCGTGGAAGTCTGCACTAGCACCGCGGAACACAAAGACGGTTCGCTCCCCGTCCTTGGGCAGGAACGTCGCCATAGCCGTGGGGTCATCGTGGTCACGGAGAACAAAGCGGGATGATACTTTATGCTGCCGCAGCACACGCACCACGTGCTCCCCGGCCGAGTCATTCCCCACCTTCACCACGCAGGCTGTGCGCAAACCCAGGTGCGCAAACGTCACAGCAGTGTTCGTACCACCGCCCCCAACTTCCACCAGCATCCGGTCAATTTCTATTTTCGCGCCAAACGGCACCACCAGACTTTTCCCGGTGGGTGAACGCCGGTCTGCCTGCACGCGGAAATTCTTCCCAAAAAGGTACACATCCTGCGTGGCTGAACCAATGGTGATGATATCAAAATGTGGCATGGGGTTGACGCTCCAAAGTATACATGGTACGGTCAGCTATTCAAAATACAACGAAAAAATCCTAAGGAGGAAAGATGCTAAATGGTCTAAACATTCCTAGGCCTGGCGAGCACGTTTACATGCATGGCCAAAAACTCAACGGTTTATACAAAGTAGTTGAAGCTGAATACGTTCATGAGACCGAAGAATTTCGCTTCAATGCAACGCCAGTATTTTCGGCAAATGATTCCCGAGAGATGCCGGTAAATTACATTTACCGAACAGCTCTTGCACACGGTGGCGAGTGGTTTTACCCTCGCACGCCAGATGCTGATTTCAATCATCAGGTTTCCATTGTCCTTCCCACCGCCGGCCGGCCGGTGTTCCTCAAGCTTCCGGAAATCCCTGGCATGTCCACAAAGGAACTCTCCGGTACAGTTCATTGGGCAGCTCTAGAAGGTAAAGACAAGTACCGTTTCGCAGTATATCTCAAAAGGTACCTCGACCTCTTGACGACCTTGCCAATTATGATTGACGATCTGGTCCACATCTTCTGGGATAACGAAAAGAGCGAGTGGTACGTCATTGAATTTGATGGCGGGCATAGACAAGTAGGACAGCACCGAGTTGAAGTCACTTTCGGCTAACTAGTTCATTTGATTGTCTATAAGGCATCCACTCACCTGGGTGCCTTTTTGTTTACACGTACTAGTTCCGTGCTACAGCGGGATTGCCACGTCACTCGTGGACTCGTTCCTCGCAATGACAAAATATAACCAATGCGTGCCACCTGGGGGTTTGGGGGTTTCCAAGGAGCCCCGGGTGCGGGAGAAAAAAGATTGTACACGCCAAGCGACTTTTGGAAACCCCCAACGGTCTTTTGGCTCCACCTTTTCTGGCGGCAGAAAAGGTGGTATTACCGAAAGATTACATCTTAGTACCATGGACGGAAAAGCGCGGACACAGTGGCCCGCGCTTGCGTAAGGTATATTCAAAATTACTCACTTCCCCACCTTCCCCTTACTCCCAAACAGGGTAATTTTTTGTTCAACAACTTTTTGGACTGCCTCGCGGGCGGGAGCCACAATCTCCCGGGGATCCCAAGCTTTTTTGTCATGCGCCAAAGTTTTCCGCAATGCGTCACTGAAGGCATGGCGGAGGTCAGTATCAATATTGATTTTCACGACGCCAAGTCGGATTGCATGACGAATGTCTGCAACTGGTGTGCCGGATGCACCATGCAGCACCAGGGGCATGTTGGGTACGGCTTTATGAATAGCGTGCAGGCGAGGGAAATCCAAACGCTCCCCTGGCTGAATGCCGTGCGCGTTCCCAATAGCTACCGCGAGAATATCAATTTTCGTTTTCCGTACAAAATCTACCGCCTGCTTCGGGTCGGTCATTTGTACATGGCCAGAAATGTAGTCTTCCTTCCCGCCCAGAGCGCCCAACTCCCCTTCCACGGGAATGCCGTACTTCTTTCCCAGAGCCACTGCTTTCTTGGTTATGGCCACATTCTGCTTGTACGGCAAACGTGAGCCATCGAGCATCAAACTGGTGAACCCGGCCTTCGCGCAGCGGACAGCCACGCCGTAGGTTCGACCATGGTCCAGGTTGAGCGTGACGGGTACCCTTGCGAGCTTGGCCAGCGCACGCACCATGTCCGTCAGCGGCTGTAGCCCAGCGTAGTCCAGAGCTTTCTCGCTGGCGTTTACCAGCACCGGGGCTTTCAGCTTCTCCGCGGCCCAGATGACACCTTGCGCTTGTTCCAAATTCGACACGTTGAACGCGCCCACAGCCCAGTGTCGGCGGAATGCACGGTGGATGTAGCCAGTGTAGGTTGAAAGCATAGGTTATTCGATTGCACTAAGCTTCTGCAATTCTGCCACCGGGTCTGCGCTCTTCCAGAGGGTGGAACCAACGCACACCCGTGATACTCCAACTGCAGCAAGTTTTGGTACATTTTCCTCATTCACACCACCGTCCAGGGCAATGGGCATACTGGGAAACGACGCGTGAAATTCTTTGATAGCATCCAGCACTTCCGGTTGGAAAGGATTCCCCTGCGCCCCGGGTTGGACACCAAGAAAGAATACTTCATCCACCAGATCCAGGTAGGGTTCCAATTTTTCCAACGACGTACCAGGTTTCAGCGCAATGGCTACGTCACAGTCTAATTCTCGGCACTGGGCAATGAACCGTTCCAAATCCCCTTCCGCTTCCACGTGGAAAATGAATTTCGTGGCACCCAGGTTCACCCAATCAGCCGCAAACCGGTCTGGCCGTTGAACCATCAAATGCACTTCCAAAGCGGTCAGGGGGCGGAACTCCCCCAGTGCGCGCGGCAGCACCGTCACCGTAGGCACGAAGGTCCCGTCACCAACATCAATTTGAATAAGATCGACAGACTGTTCCACCATCGCAACTTTCTTCTTCAATTCTTCCGCATCTTTTTCTAAAATCGCTGGGGTAATTTGCATAGCTTAATTATTATGCTCAATCCGAGCAACTTCACTTAATCGTCGGCGGTAGCGCGGAATGCGCCGGAACGGCGTACGCAGCCAAACCCGGCAAATGGCTTCCGCATCCGCGCGAGTGACGAACTTGGCTGGCAGGACCAGCACATTCGCATCCTCTTCTTCCCGCGCCATTTTCGCCACGCGCTCTGTCCATGCATTCACGGCGCGGATTCCTGCAAACTTGTTCGCGACAATGCTCATGCCCACACCGCTGCCACAAATAAGGATGCCCATACTGCCGGTGGTGCGACGAACTCGCTTGGCTAATTCCACGGCAAAATTTGGGTAATCATCACCTGGCGTCAACGTCTGTGCGCCAACGTCCTCCACCTGGTACTCCAGGCGAGTAAGAAATTTTTGTAGGTGGGTTTTGAGGGCGAAGCCTGCGTGATCAGCGCCGAGGAAAAGCATGCGAGCAGTATAGCACAGATGGCGCACATACACGGTGACTCATATTCTGCGAAAAACTCAACAGCAAACTACTAATAACCGCAAACTGGTTTTCTATCCTTTACACATGTAGGCGGATTCGTTTTTTTATCAACTTCCATCCAACTAGTTCCTTCATCATTAGTAGCATAGTAGTAGCGTGCGTGATCTGATTGAATGCGCGAGTATAGTACAAAATGCTTTGGGATATCATTCTCACTTGAACGATCTTCAATGTAGTAATAGAAGTCATAGTCCTTACCATCGCTGGATGGACCGACAACACTTCTCTGCAAGGCTAAATGACCTTGCGTTGAAAAAAGCGAACCAAGACCACTATTGCCATCTGCATCACCACTTCTATCAGCACTTCCAAATACTGAGGTAGCCGGGTAGCGTTCGTTTGCATCATAATAAAGATGTAAGGCCTCTCCTACAGTAACTCTGAGATCGCTCTTCCGCATACTATCATTTGCCTTTTGCCTAGAGTCAGGTGCTGATAGCAAGTAACTCCAAAAAACTCCTCCGATAAGAGCAAGAATGGTACTTATTACGACTAGGGTAATACCGCGTTCATGTTTTTTTCGAATTTCTCGAAACGCTATAAATATCAATACAAGCGCAGGTATAGCAAGAAAAGGCCCAAAGATTAATGAGCCGAGTGCAAGAACCAAAGCAGCAACCGCCTTAGTATTTGCAATGTTTCTATAATATTTTTCGGGAAAAAGCATACTAGCTGATGTGGATTACGACTGCAGGAGTAAATCCAGTGCCTTGGTGAACTTCTCTTTGGGAATTACCCCTTGCACGCGCCGACCGTTGAAGAAAAGTGTGGGCGTTCCCCGTACTCCCGCGGCAGCGCCATCGAAGTAGTCTTCATCAACCTCTGCTTTCCGTTCATGCGATGCAACGCAGGCAGAGAATTTTTTCTCATCGAGCCCAACCTGGGTGGCAGCGCGGAGGAGGGCTGCATCCGTCAGATCATCTTGGTTCTGGTACAGCCGGTCGTGGAATGCCCAGAACTTCTCATTACTCTGCGCAAAAGCACAACCAGCAGCTTCTGCGGCTGCTTGCGCGCGGTCGTGAATATCCGTCAGCGGCATGTCGCGGAAAATGAACTTCACCCGGTTCTGGTACTGCACGGCCACTTCACGGTAGGTAGAGAAGAATTCTTTGCAAAATGGACACTGAAAATCTGCAAACAGCACCACGATGACCGGTGCATTCTCCGGTCCAAGAAAAGGATCGTCGGTGGTTTCTAACTTTGGGATAGCCGAGCGGTTCGTTGCTTGAATGTTACTGACTGTCGATTGCCCATCAGTTCCCGCGGTCGCAAGCGCAAACGGATCTTCATTCTTTTGGCGAGCGCGGTACGCATCCACAGCAATGACCGTCCCTAAAAATACGACAATGAAAAGTGCTAGCCCAAGCATGAGCGGCTTGAACCAGTGCACGTGCGGGGGCATGAGCACAGAACTGTCTGGTGCGCCGTGCGCACTGGCACCCCGCAATTCCTGGTGAATCTGGACGTGCTGCGGGTGACGTTGATTGTCGGTGTCGGTCTCCACAGCCGTCAGTGTACCACTAGACCCTTACCCTTTCCAACGCTTGAGGAGCAGGGAGTTGCTCACCACCGACACGGAGGAAAGTGCCATGGCTAAACCCGCAAACTCCGGACGGAGCGTAAGACCTGCCCAGGCAAAGGCGCCGGCGGCAATGGGAATGCCTGCTACGTTGTACCCCAACGCCCAGAAGAAATTCTGGACAATTTTTCGGAACGTGGCCCGGGCCAGTTTGATGGCGCGAACCACATCCATCAGGTCATCCCGCACCAGCACAATTTGCCCAGTCTCCATGGCCACGTCCGTCCCCGAACCAATGGCAATGCCCAGATTTGCCCGAGCCAGTGCCGGCGCGTCATTAATCCCATCACCCACAAACGCTACCCGCTGTCCTTGGGCTTGGTACGCTGCAACCGCCTGCTCTTTCTGCTGCGGAAGCACTTCGGCTTGCACCTCGCTCATCCCAAGTGTTCCGGCAATTGCTTTGGCTGTGCGCTGGTTATCACCCGTAATCATCACGGTCCGAATGCCAAGCGCATGCAGCGCAGCCAGGGCTGGCTTCGCCGAAGATTTCACAGTGTCCGCAACAGCAATACTGCCAATGAGCTGACTTTCAACAGCTAGGAGCATGACGGTCTTGCCAGCCTGCTCCAAATCTTGCACACGCTTTTCCACGTCAGGTGAAATGCTGATGTTCGCCGCTCCCAGCATCGCCCGGTTTCCAAGCAGCACACTTTGCCCATTCACTTTCGCACGCACGCCCTGGCCAGGGATGGTTTGAAAATTTTCAGCCTGCAATGCATGCTCCCCTGCCGCACGGACAATTGCACCAGCGAGTGGATGGCTGGACAACTTCTCCACCGCCGAAGCGTAGTGCAAAATCTGCGCACTGGTAGCGTCTGGAGAAAAGTTGGACGTATCCGTCACTTCCGGCTTGCCATGCGTCAACGTGCCGGTCTTGTCGAACACCACGACGTCAATTTTCCGAGCTGCCTCCAGCGCTTCACCACCCTTAATCAAAATCCCTCGCTGCGCGCCCAGACCCGTACCAGTGATGATTGCCGTGGGTGTGGCCAAGCCTAAAGCGCAGGGGCAGGCAATGACGAGCACGGCAACGAAGGCGAGCAAACTTTCCACAAAGGGTTCACCGGCAAG
>CAZBMC010000042.1:0-7894 GCA_964493065.1 uncultured Gammaproteobacteria bacterium | reverse complement strand
CCTTGACACCCAGGCCGTTTTTTCCTAAGCTGGCAAACTAACAGAAACGAGAAAATCCTTTAAAAAATTGGAGGTATACATGCGAAAATGGATTCGCATCAGCAGTGCAGGCTTATTCTTCCTCTTCATCTTTGGCTGTGCGGCCATGGAAGGAAGAATCTCCAACCAAGCACTGAAACTCGCGACGACAAAGGCTGACACGTTGGCCGCGCGGGATTCGAACAGTATCATCAACTTGCCGGGTGACATCACCCCAAGCTACGTCCAAAAGTATGTGGTGAAGCGACTGGCTGCAGGCGACACGGTGGGCGCCCAACGCGCGTTCCGCATTCTGTGCCGAGAGGGATTTGAGGGCTATACCCGAAAAACTCGTTGGTCAATTTCAAGCCTTGCCTGGACGCTCCGACTGCGGGATCAAACCGGTCAACAGTCTTTTGCACAACTCGCAACACTCTTTGACACGCTAAACACAAATAGTTGGTATGTAGCTTGTTCGGACACCACAGCAGTTCTTCTACACTACAGTAACGCAAACGAGTTTACGCTCTACGGATTCCGGGGTGTCGCTACTGATACCATTCGCTCAACGAGTGTTCGCTCATCTTTGGGTGAATGGCCACCGAATAACCCGCTTTCGGTTGAACCTCTGCACCGGATTGGAAAGACGCCTTTCGTTTGCGTGGTAGATGACCAATGGTTGAAGGTTTTCACACTTTCGGAATCAGTAATAATGCGGGCACCGAATGACTGAGCAGCAAATTCTTGCGCTGCTAGATGAATATGAGGAAGAATTGCACCGCCTGGACTTCGAAGCGGTGGAAGCTGATCATGACGCGAACATACGTGTTGACGTACAGGATGTCAGGAAAATTACTCTCCAGCATGCACTTTCGATGATCCCTGTGTTACGCTCATTCCTCGCTGCGGGGAAAATGGAGAAGGTCATGCGCTGGCTCGGTTTCATTCAGGCCATCCTCTGGATGAACGGCCAGTTCACCCTCAATGCTCTTCGCAGTCACAACCGCTCGTGAAAATATGGGCGGTTTTCTTTTTCCCCCACAATTTACTACCCTTACGGTATGAAGTCGCCAAAAGGCACAACTCTTGCGCTAGAGCAATACAATTGGCCGGGTTGGCCTCTGGAGCAAAACCCCTACGGAGAGCAATTCGACCTAAAAGCAAGAAAACGCATGGTCGCTGGAAGCGCAGCGGTCCTTCCGGTTCTCAAGAGATATCAACGATCGTTGGGTTCAACCATTTTAGAGGTTGGTCCTTTCTTCAACCCGCTCATTACCCCAGAACGGTACCCAAAGAAAACTATTTTCTACTGGGAAAATGACTACCACGTCCTTACCTGGTTGCGGCGGGGCAATGCGGGAAAATCCGTGCATACAATTTATTGCGACCTGAACACGATTAAGGGGCAGTCACTGCTTACCCTGAAAAACGAAACGCAGCGCTACTTTCACAAGAAAAGGCAAGGAAAAATGCACTTCGACACGGTCGTCGCTTCTCATGTGCTGAATTACATCGACTACAAACTCTTCTTGATGGTTATGAAAGAATTCTTGAAGAAGAACGGTTTGCTCTTTCTCAACAATGTCCAGGACTACGGCTTACCAACCTTCTTCTCCGAGAATCGGCCAAAGGGTGTAGATGAAACCCTCACCATTCTCAAACAAACCGGGTATACTGTAGTGTACAAACGCATTATTCCATCAGCTGACCCCGCACACCAAAAGTACCCTCGTCTGATCATAGTTGCGCGAAATACCCAATGAACCACTCCCAGCAACGCAACCCAAACCTCACCCCAGAGCAAGTAAACATCTGTTTCCGCAAAGGCACGGAACCGCCAGGTTCTGGCAAGTACGTGCATACGAAAGACCCGGGTACCTACCACTGTGTGAACTGCGGACAGGAGCTTTTTCAGTCGGATACGAAGTTTGATTCTGGCACGGGCTGGCCCAGCTTTTGGGAAACTGCAAAACCGGGTGCGATTGCCTACGAAGAGGATATGACCCTGGGTATGCGTCGTACGGAAGTGCAGTGTGCCAATTGCAAAGCCCACTTGGGTCATGTCTTTGACGACGGACCTGAGCCAACCGGGAAGCGCTACTGCATCAACTCACTCGCCCTGGAATTTCGGAAAATATCGGAGTGAACGCAGCTGCGTATGCATGAAAGAGAGGGATCCATGTGGGGTCCCTCTTAGCTTATCACTTAAGAAGAAGCAGAAGCATTGTGGCAGCAACGGCCGCAATAGCAAGTATGAGACGGAAAGCGCGTCGTCGGGCGATTTCCTGCTGCGCCGCGCGACCCGGCAAGCCTTTCTGCTGGCAAGCATGACACACGCCATCACGATGGTGTATGGCGTACCAAACTTTTCCACAGTGGATGCAAACTGCTTTCTCTTCATCTCCCATGGCGCAAAAAGTTTGAAAGATCTGCTGTCTGAGACAATTACCATCTGGAATCAAGACGTCCTCCCTATTGGAAAGTAAGGATGTATTTCTTTTCCAGAAAGAGTAGCATGCACTACCCCTTGTGTCAACCCCTGTGGCACTTCCCCTTGACAAAAAACGTATTCGTGCTACACTCAGCGGTTCAAAAAAACCACACAAACCAGGAGGGATAATGCTCGTACAATGCACTATCACGCTCCGAGGGGTCTACGTTCTGGGCATCACCAATCAGCCGCAAGTTCTTGTGTGCAGACATGGTAAAGAAGCCTGGGTTACGTACTTCGCGGAGATTAGCCTCCATTGGATGGAACGAACAGACGACATCGCATTGATCGCGATGCAAGAAGTGTACGCGGACTTACTTTGCCCGCACATTGAAACAGTATTTCCTGACATCTTCTTCTGCGAAGAAGTGGATGCAACATTTGTAAAGGAGACAACGCATGAGAGTAAAATTTACTCTCACCATGGATGACTTGACCGTTGATGATCAACACTACGACTCAGTAGTTATTGATTGGATAGCTGAGGTTGAACAGCAAGAAGTTCTGGATCTATCCCAAAAGTGGATTACGTCCCATAATTTCTTGACGCGTCGTATGATCGGCCTGCAACGCGTTGGCGAGTCATCACTAACCATCGAGCCGTTGGACGAAACCATATCCTTGGATTACGATTGAACCGAGAAAAAAATTAGTAGCCCGCTTTCACCTGAGAGCGGGCTTTTTCTTATGACAAAAGTTCTTATTCACGCTATACTCCTACTCACCATGCAAGCAATTGTCTACGAAGGCAAACACAAAATGTCACTGCGCCACCTGCCCACGCCTGAAGTGGGGCCGGATGATATTTTGCTGCGCGTGAAAGCGGTAGGTATTTGTGGTACAGACCTCCACATCTACAACGGCGGCACGGCCGTGAAGCCTGGAACGGTCATTGGTCACGAGTTCAGCGGCGAAATTGTGAAGGTGGGAAAGAATGTGACCACACACCAGGTGGGCCAGCGTGCCGTGGGTGAGCATGTCATTACCTGCGGGGACTGCTTGTACTGTCGCACCGGCCGGCCAACCCTCTGTAAGCGTAGCACCGTTATTGGTTTAACCCGGCCAGGCGCACTGGCTGAATACCTGGTTCTCCCGGCTCCGCTCGTCTACCCCATTGCGGACTCATTGGACTTTGCGGATGCGGCGCTCATTGAACCGCTTTCCATTGCGGTGTACGCCGCCCGAGAGGCGGGTTTCCTGTTGGAGAAACGCGTTGGCGTCATTGGTCAGGGGCCAATTGGCTTATTCTTGGATCAAGTGCTCCAAGCTGCAGGTGCACGGGTGATTGGTTTTGATACCCTGGACCACCGCTTACAGTTTGCACAGAAGCAGGGCTGGATTGACCATGCAATAAACCCGAAAGTGGACGATGTGACCCGATCAGTGGAAGCAATTACCCACCATGGCTTTGAGCTGTGCTTTGAGGCAGTAGGAAATGCGCCCGCCATGCAGCTGGCGTTGGATGTCACTCGCAAAGCAGGGAAAGTGTTTTTACTGGGCGTGTACGAAGGCACATCGTCGCTGGACGTGATGCAAATTGTGAAGAAGGAACTGACAGTCAGCGGTTCGTGGACCTGCGCCTTCGCTTTCCCAACTGCCATTAAGCTTGTGGAACGTGGCAAAGTGGACGTTGCTTCGCTCATCACCCACCGCTACCCACTGGCTGATGTGCCCCAAGCCTTTGCTGAGGCGTCTACCTACAGTGAGAAACGCATCAAGACGGTCATTGAACTGTAGGACCGGTAAGCGCGTACTGCTGGTTCGCCAAATACCTCAAAAGTTAGTATAATATCTCCGTGCTTGGAGGCTTTTCTTCACGTTCACCACACGTTCTTATGCAGAAGATTCGCAAAGCAATTATTCCCGCGGCTGGCCTGGGTACGCGCTTCTTGCCGGCAACCAAAGCCATGCCCAAGGAAATGTTGCCGATTGTTGATAAACCCATCATCCAGTACGTCGTGGAAGAAGCAGTCGCCTCCGGAATTGAAGACGTGATCATTGTCACCAGCTCCAACAAGCGGTCGCTGGAAGACCACTTTGACTACCCGTACGAACTCGAGAAAAAACTGGAAGAAGCCGGAAAAGCTGAGCAAGCTGAGGAACTTCGACGCATTTCGCGCATGGCGAATTTCATTTACATTCGCCAGCGTGGCGCCTACGGCAATGCTTCGCCGGTGCTGACGGCAAAGCATTTGGTACGGGGCGAGCCCTTTGCCGTGCTGTGGGGTGACGAATTTATTCACGCCAATCCCCCGCGCCTCAAGCAAATGGTGGACGTGTACGAAAAGTACGGGAAATCTGTCATTAGTGCTGTACGCATACCTGAACCCTCGGACGTTGCAAAGTACGGCATTGCGGATGTGGAGCCAATTGAGGATGCAGTTTTTCGGATAAAGAAAATTGTGGAGAAGCCAAAACCTGAGGACGCGCCCTCCAATCTGGCTGCACACGGCGCGTACATTCTTACTCCAGAAATCTTCACTCACCTTGGTGCGCTGCAGCCAGGCAAAGGCGGTGAACTCTGGTTGGTGGACGCCATCAATGCACTGATGGCGGTGGATGATGTCTACGCCAAAGAAATTGTTGGCGGGAACTACTACGACACGGGAAATAAGTTTGACTACCTTCGCGCGAATATTGAATTTGCCTTGGAACGGCCAGACCTGAAAGAGAAACTCATGGCGTACCTCCGCAGTCGGGTTCAAAAATAAGTATGGATGATTTCAAAAAACGCATGGTGCTGCTGGGTGGCATTCTGGGACTAGTTGTCGTCCTCATTATTGGGTACCAGCTTTTTCAGCGCTCCCGGACCGGTGCAACCGATTGCTCATCTTCGCCGGTCAAACGGGTGGAACTTTCCTGGTGGGGGCACTTGGGTGAAGATCAAGCGCAAGCGTTCATCAACGCCTATACCAGCCGCAGGCCGTACGTCACCATCACCTACCGAAAATTGAGCGAAACGGAGAGCGACCAGCAACTGATTGAAGCCTGGGCCCGCGGCACCGGACCAGATATCTACAGCGTGAAGAATGAGCAACTCCGGTACTTCACTGCGTCAGGCTTAGTTACGGCCATGCCAGCCAGCACCACCAGCTACACCTACACCGTGAAGAAGGTTTGGGGCATCAAAGAGGAGCTAGAGGTCTGCAAGCAAACCAAACCGTTGCCATCTGTGGAATCCTTGAAGAGCACCTTCGTTGCCGGTGCAGTGGAAGATATGGCGAAGAATGGACAAATTGTTGGCTACCCACTGAATTTCGATAGCGTCGCCATGTTCTACAACCAAAAGATGCTGGATGATGCCGGCATCCTCACCCCACCAAAGACGTGGGTCGATTTTGCGGAAAAAGTGGTGCCCAAGCTCACCCTGGAAGATGCGAGCGGCAACCTCACCCGCTCCGGCGCCGCCATGGGCCGGGGGACGAATGTCCTTCGGAACCCAGAAATTGTGGCTGGTTTACTCCAGCAGTACAACGTCCCGCTCACCGATGCCACGGGTACCCAAGCAACCTTTGGCAGCGGTACGAATGCACAAGCAGTGCTCACTTTGGCTGCGAGTTTTGGTATGCCCACGAAGCGAAATTACAGCTGGAACGCAACATTCCCTGAATCACTAGAGGCTTTAGCGCAGGGAAAAGCCGCGGTGGCGTTTGGCACGCGTGAAGACTACCGAAAGGTTGTGAGCCAAACGACGGGTACGGACATCCGGGTTGCACCTTTCCCCCAAGCGGCTGCGAATGGCACCACCTACGTAGCAAACTACTGGCTCGAAACTGTTGCACGGGCAGCCAAAGATCCAAACGTAGCGTGGGATTTCCTCCGTACAATTGCCGATCCCGCCCAAGCAAAGATCATCACGGATACAGATACACCCGCGGCGCGTACACTGGTGCAAACTGCCCAAGGTACGGAAGAAGAGAACCTCTCCATTGCCCAAGTCTTTGCCCGACAGGCGGCGACTGCGAAGCCCTGGTACACAGGTGTGAATGCGACAAAGGGTCGGGAAGCGCTGAACACACTGGTTGATACCATTGGGGATCAGAAGGAACCAATAACCCAGGCGATCGAACGTGCGCAAGCGCTCTTCCAAATCTCGCTCCGTACACCCGGCCGATGAAACGCTTCTTCTTCACACTTGCCGTAACCTGCAGCGCTCTCCTGGTCTTCCCGGCAACGAGTCATGCCGCGAATCTGCCACCGATCATTCCTGGGTGTGATCAAACGCAGTACACGGTATACAACCAGGCAGACAAAACCACAAAAATTATTGACTCTGCGCAGTATGGAAGTACATACCCGCTTTCCACTTGGGAAGTGACGGGGTACTCACTTAGTCGCGACTGCCAGCTGACCGACTTCTTGCAAGTCTTCGTGAACCTCTACAGCTGGGGGTTGTACATCATTTCTGTGCTGGCGCTCGTCTTCATGTTTATTGGCGGTGGAACATTGCTCTTCGCCGCCGGGAGTGAAGAACGTATCCGCGTAGGGAAAACTGTTCTGAAGAATACTATCATTGGACTCCTCGTTGCACTCAGCAGCTGGATTATTGTGAATTTAGCCCTGGTGGCAATTCTCCCAGAAGAGAACCGGAAAGATGGCGTAGCGTACATTATTGAGAACCAACCATGGTTCAAGGTAGAAGCAGATGCGCCTGCGTGTACTCCGGATGTTTCACCTATCTATGGGTGTAAAAGTGATGTGGTCCGTGAGTACCAAACGAAACTCGCCATGAAACGCTGCTTCCCTGATCCAGATGGAAAGAACATTACGGGCATATTTGACAATAACACTATGGCAGCCTGGTTGAATCTCCAAAAGGTCAATAAAATTACCCCCCCTTCCAACAGACTCGGAGATCCCGAAAGTGAACAATTCTCTGTTAACTGTCTTTAATACTCCTCACTTGCCCCTTGTATATGCGCATTCTAAAAACTATTAGCCTTAGTGTTCTTGGGTTCGCCCTACCGGTCATGGCCCGAGCCGCAGAACTATCCAACCCGTTAGGTGTCGATGACGCAAAAGAATTTGTGGTACGTGTCCTCCGTTATTCTTTGGGACTTTTGGGCGTCGTGGCGCTCATCATGATCCTCTACGGTGGCTTCCTTATGCTCACCTCGGGTGGCAGCGCCGATCAAATAAAGAAAGCGAAAGGGACAATTATCTGGGCTGCAGTTGGCATTGCAGTCATCCTTCTGAGTTGGACCATTCTGCAGTACATCTTCCAGACCCTAAATAAGGTGGCGAAGTAGGTCTCTAGACGAGAGAGCAAAAAAAGTGGTATAGTAGCAACGTTCGTAACCGATAGGCACTGTTCATGTACCTGTATTAATTGAAAGGAGGTGCAAGAAAATGAAACTCAACCGCAAACTCCTGGCAGGCGTCATC
>CAZBMC010000041.1:1807-7937 GCA_964493065.1 uncultured Gammaproteobacteria bacterium | reverse complement strand
ATGTGAAAACCATTAAGGTGCGTCTGAACTTGAAGAAGCATTGCACCTGGTGCGGTAAGCACACGTTGCACAAAGAGTCCAAGTAGGACTCATGTTGGGGGCATGGTGAAACGGCTATCACAGCGGTCTCCTCGCCCGCCGAAGCATATCAGGGTATCCTGAAGATGTTGGGGGAATAGTTCAGCGGTAGAACAGCGGTCTCCCTCCGGGCCTACGGCCCCGAGGGCCGGAGGCCAAAACCGTTAGCATATGGCCTTTCTGTACATCCTCTTGAGTAGTAAAGATCTTCGATTCTATTTTGGCGTTTCTGAAGACGTTGCGAACCGGTTGCTTCAACATAACGCTGGCCGTGTTCGCGCGACGAAGGGGAGAAGACCCCTTTCCTTGATACATGTACGGGAATTTTCTAGTATATCTGCAGCGAGATACACAGAATGGAAACTCAAGAATTCAGCGTATTTCCGGAAAAAGTATTTGGAAGAGCACAACATTCGTGTGGGGGAATAGTTCAGCGGTAGAACAGCGGTCTCCCTCCGGGCCTACGGCCCCGAGGGCCGGAGGCCAAAACCGTTAAGACTTGGCCTTCCCGTACTTTAATAGGAGCAATGAATATTCTGGGGGAATAGTTCAGCGGTAGAACAGCGGTCTCCAAAACCGTTAACGAGGGTTCGATTCCTTCTTCCCCCGCCAAACCATTTTGTGCGGTCTCCCTCCGGGCCTATCGGCCCGTAGGGCCGGAGGCCAAAACCGCTATTCAAGGTTCCCTGCCCACCGAACTTCGTCTGCGAAGGTAGGTGGGGAATCCTTGTGCGCAGCCAAAGAATAAAGTTTCGGATTAATGCTACTGACTAAATTCTACTAATATGAATTCTAAGGAAGCGAAAGTACTATTTCAATCCGCAATAAAAGATTTGATTGACGTTTGCCCACACTGTGGCGCAAAGGTTCATTTAAGCTTGCTCACTCAGGAGAGTCATTTTGCTAATAATCGCGATTTAATTTTTTATGCAATCTTCCGTTGCGTTCCCTGTAAGAAGCTGGTACTAAAGACATTTCTTTTCAGTCAAAATTCTTACGATAGCAACGAAAACCTAAATGCTAAGGGATGGCAACAAAAGTTTCCCGGTGAAGAGGTTGTATACTCAAATAAATTTGATGGACCTGTCCCTACAACAGTACTTGAAGACTTTAAGGAAGGCGTCATCTGCTTATACAATAGATGTCCCCGCGCAGCAGTGTCTATGTTTCGTCGATCACTACAATCAGCATTACTTGAACGCGGAGCAAAACAAAAAGAAGACCTTATCGATCAAATAATAAATGCACCATTTTTGACTAAAGACATCAAAGATTGGGCTCATAGCATACGAATTTTTGGTAACTGGGGAGCACATCCTCAAGATGACAACCTCAAAGACGCAGATGAAAAAATCGCTGAAGAAACGCAGTCTTTTCTTGAAGAGTTCTTTAATTATGTATATGTCATGCCGTCTCGTGTCGCTGATGCTAGAAAAAAGAATATACCAGCCGCTAAGCCACAAAGCACTCCCTAAGATATCGACTCCTTAGCCTAAAATCGCATCTTAGAGGAAGATATCAATGTATGACCGATACAAAACCACGAGCAGTACTCTTTGATGCTGATGGGGTTACCATAATTCCACAAGCACCGTTTTCCGTGCAATATGCTGCTGCCCACGGGCTTGATCCAAAAGTGCTTGGGACTTTTTTTGATGAACGTTTTGGTGAAGCCCTCATTGGAAAGCGTGATCTGAAGGAACTCCTTGAAGAGCGCCGTGCATTATGGCAATTACAAGGTTCCGTGGAAGACCTTTTAAAGCAATGGTTTGCAGCTGAGAACTGCAGGAATGAGGAGCTCGTGACGCTCATCCAAAACGCAAGGAAAAATGGGATACCGTGCTACCTGGCAACAAACCAAGAGAAATATCGCACGCAGTTCATCAAGGAGACCATGTTCCCCGGCGTCTTTGATGCCATTTTTCTTCGGCAGACATTGGCGTGAAAAAACCAGACCCAAAGTATTACACGTGTATCATCGAAGAGTTAGGTCGGAACCAAGTTATTGCTGCACCAAGTGACCTTGTGTACTTTGATGACCAAGCTTCGAATGTAGAGTCGGCTGAAAAACTTGGGATACGCGCATGCCTCTATACCGATGTTGCTCAGGTAGAGAAATTGTTGCAGTAATATTTGATTGTATGACAAAATATTTTGTGAATTCGGGTGGTTTATCTCACAATCCCGAACTTGCAAAAAAATTCTACAGCGAATTACTGAAGGAGTTTGGAGCAAAACCCAAGTTGCTGCTGTGCTACTTTGCGGTTCCCAGAGAAGACTGGGATGAAAAGTACCAACAGGGGATGGAGAGAATTCGTGCGGCAGTCCCAAACGGAGTTGAGCCAATTTTTACTATTGCATTTCCTGATACTTTCGAGAAGCAGGTGGCAGCTGCTGACGCTGTGTACATTAGCGGCGGGGATGATCACTTGTTGCAATACTGGCTACGTCAATTTGATTTGCAGAAAATTTTTGCGGGGAAAACTATTGGCACAAGTTCAGCAAGCTCCCACGCAATGGCAAAACATTTTTGGACTTGCGACTGGCGAAAATGTATGGACGGGCTTGGACTACTGCCAATTAAATTCTTGGCTCACTATAAATCTGCTTACGGACAAAATGACGCCCGTGGTCCAATTGATTGGGATAAGGCATATGCGGAGCTTGAGCATTATGGAGATGCTTCCTTGCCGATTCACGCACTTAAAGAAGGACATTTTGTTGTTATTGAAGGCTAGCTGTAAGAATAAACCTTTTGCCCACCCGCCTCCAAAAATTTATTGCCAGCACGGGCATTGTGTCCCGGCGGAAAGCAGAGACCCTCATTACGGATGGTCGGGTTTTTGTAAATGGGGAGAAAGTGACCAAGCTTGGGACAACTATTAATCCCGCCGTGGACATGGTGGAAGTCAACGGTCAAATTCTCACCTCGGTCACGGACTTCCGGTACATTGTACTCAACAAACCTGCTGGGGTGACCTGTACCCGGGCGCAGTACCAGAGTGAACGAACGGTGTACCAGCTCATCCCCGATGCGCGAGACTTGGTTATTGCTGGTCGCTTGGACAAAGACTCGGAAGGTTTGGTGCTGCTTACGAACGATGGGGAACTGACCAATCTTCTTACCCACCCGCGGTACCAGCATGAAAAAGAGTACGAAGTCGCTTTGTCCCGTCCACTGAGCACTGAGGCAGAACGCTCGTTGACCCAAGGGATAAAGCTCAAAGAGGGGATGGCGAAGTTTGATGCCATCCGCCGGGTGTCGCCGCAGATCTACCATGTGACCCTGCACCAGGGGTGGAACCGTCAAATCCGGCGGATGTTTGGCCAGCTCCAGGGGGACGTGCTTCGGCTCAGGCGGATTCGGATGAATAAATTAACGTTGGGGAGATTGCAACCCGGGGCGTGGAAAGCAGTCCAACGGGGGGATATTCTGTAATAACTCGGGTGAATAACCCGTAAAGGCAAAAATGTGCTATAGTTGACGAACCGGTTGTTTTTTGTCACAGTAATAAGCGATGCATTCATCTCATTTGCAATGCCTGCAGCAAAAGGAAAAGGAAAATTCGCGCGTCTCCTGACCTCCCGAGGCGTCATCGTTCTCGAGGTCTTACTCATTGCTTTTCTCCTGGTGGGGATCACCAAAGAGATTGTCCGGCGGGTAGCTTTACGACGTGAGGTTGCCGTTCTGGAAAAGCAAATTGCAGAGCTGGAAGCGCAGAATCGCAGCCTGGGTGAGTACGTGGCAGCCATCAATACAGACAGCTTCCGCGAGCGGGAAGCGCGGAAACGCCTGAACCTGCAGAAACCAGGGGAATCCGTGCTCATTGTGCCTGAAACCACGGGGACCAGTGAGACGGCAAATACGATAGCAACGACGGTCCCAACCACTTCAAAAACTTCAAATTCTCATCGTTGGTGGACGTACTTCTTTGGCTCCGCCTCCTAACCTTCTGCATATGCCCGACCAAAACCCAGTTAGCAACGTGCCAGACTCGTCTCTCCACCCAGAGCATGCGGCAGTGCACGCGGAGCTTGCGAAGGCGCCTGGTAGTCTGCCAAATCCTGAGCACCATGGTTTGAAGCAGTTACCACCGCCACACATTCACTGGGCAAAACGAATTGGACTGTGGGGTGGGGCGGTTATAATCATCATCGTTGCGGTGTTTGCCGTTGGGTACATGCGGTTTAGCTGGCAGCAGTCAGCGTTGCTCCTTCCAGCGCAGGTTTTGCCGTACCCTGTGGCCATCGTGGCTGGGCAGTGGGTGTCATACGCTGATTACCAGAAAGACGTGCCCAACATTTCTCGCTACCTGGAGCGCAATTCGCCGCCGGATGCCAAGGCGAACGAACCTTTGCCGTGGGACGTGCGGGTGCGTCAACTGGCGTTGAACAAGATGGTGGGCGAAGCGTTGCTGGCAAAATTGGCCAAAGAACGAAACGTAACAATCACCGAAACTGACGTGAACCAGACCTTTGACGCGTTCGTGCAACAGTATAGCGGGACAAACAATGTGGAAGAGGATATTCAGAATCTCTACGGTTGGACCGTTGCGCAGTTTAAAGAGAAAGTGATTCGGCCGCAGGTGTACCAGCAGAAATTGGCAGATTCCTACATTGCGGAAATTCGGAAGGAAGCTGAGGGCGTACGCGCTGAAGTGATGGCAGACACCAAGCGCTTTGCGGACATTGCGAAGGAGAAGAGTGATGACGTGAGTGCAACCAAAGGTGGCCAGTTGGAAGCAATCAAAACTGATGCATTGGAGGAAGAGTACGGTACTGCTGCGGAAGCAGTAGGTGCGTTGAAGGAAGGCGCGATCTCCGAAGTCTTGGAAACCCCCCGCGGGTTTGAAATTCTGTGGTTGGAAAAGCGCACGGCCGGGGCAAAAGCAGATGATCCAGCCACGCTGATGCTGCGTCGGATTCTGGTGACGGCTGATGTAAGCGCTTGGCTGCAGGACAAAGTGAACACCCTGGCGGAAGAAGCCAGTGTGCTACTCTTTGAACCTCGGTTCCGCTGGGAAGCGAAGTGTGGGATCTTGGAAAAGGATGAGCCTAGCTGTACGGAAGCTGCCACAAATACCAATACCAACCAGTAAAACTTGTTGGCGGGTATAGTACAGTGGTAGTATGCATCCTTCCCAAGGATGAGATACGGGTTCGATTCCCGTTACCCGCTCCAGCTCGTTTCGCGCTCAGAGCTGCGCGTAGACGTTGCTACGTCTCCGCTCCGCCCGTCGTGCGAAGCCTCGCTTGGCCTCGCAAACCCGTGCTCGCTTCGTTCCGCTTCGTGTTTGCGAGGGTTCCGGAAGAGAGAAATTTTTACAAAGCGTGATTGAAAACAACCGATCGGTGCTTTCTGAAACCGTGCCGATGTAGCTCAGTGGTAGAGCAACGCTTTTGTAAAGCGAAGGTCGGCGGTTCGAATCCGCCCATCGGCTCCAGCCTTCGCTCTCAAGTCTTATTGAGAGCGAAGGCTGTCCTCCGAAGCTTCCGAGCGTAGGAGGACACAAAGTGTGTTCTCAGAGCTACGGCCGGCAAGCCAACTCGCTTAGCCCCACGAACGCGTGCTCGTCCCGTTGCGGGACTGTGCGCCACATTCGTGGGGATCCCGAAACGAAGAGTCTAGAAAACTATTTCATTACACACATCGCCGATTAACCATTACACCATGTTCCATCGACAGCACGTCAGACACAGCCTTATTCTCGCCGCAGTGCTTTTTGGCATAGGTTTGGGTATTCCGGCTCGTGCGGCGGAACCAACTGTTGTGCAGCTGTCGTCAGACTACGCAACCCGAGGTCAAGAAGTCCGTGTTGAAGAAACCTTCATTCTTGGTTTACGACCAAACCTTTTTGCCGCACCTGCGCAAGTGATCATTACCCCAGATGCAGCATTGCCAGCAGCGTTGCCCAGCCGGTATACGCAAGCAGGTCGAGTTTTTGGCGTGACCATTACCCCAGCAGACGGAGGAACTCTTGCAAAATCGGATCTCTGGTTGAAACACCTGGCAAATCCTGTAGTGAATACCAAAACTGTGCTTCTGAGCTAT
>CAZBMC010000041.1:0-1707 GCA_964493065.1 uncultured Gammaproteobacteria bacterium | reverse complement strand
ATTCCGGCTGCCGGCTCATTCCTCGCAACCCCGGATATACCGCTGCCTGCTCCACTCCCAACGTACGTGAAGCAGCGTGCAGCAGTCGTCTACGTTTCATTGAACGCTCCAGATGCGTCCTTGCTTCGATTTCAAGCGCCGGGCTTAACGATTGCGCCAAAAGTCGCGGTGCAGAATTATCGGCCGCAGTACGTGTACTTTTATAACCCAGCGCGAAAGGAGTGGGAAGTGACGAAGAACAAGCTCTTTGTGAACGGCTACTTTGTGGTTGTGGAAGACCTGCGTGAAGAAGTGGGGATTGCCAGCTGGTACCGGAGCACGAAATATCCAGATGGCGTGGCACACAATGTGTACCCTATGGGCACGAAGCTGCGGGTGACGAACGTGGAGAATGGGAAGTCGACCATCGTTAAAGTCGTTTCCCGCGGGCCGTATGTCCGGGGACGGATTGTCGACCTCGTCTACACAGCCTTCAAGAAAATCAAGGGTTCAAATGGCGGTGTTGCGAAAGTGAAAGTTGCTGCAGTTACTCCGCAAGTTGCCGGTGAGCAGATAGTTGCCCCTACGCCAACGCCGACAACCGGCTCAACTACAGTGGTAGCGCTGCCGATCACCAGTACGGCTGGAGCAGTCTATGACGTGGACAAGGGCGTGTTGGTCGCAGCCAAGAATGCAGATGAGCGCCACCCTATTGCCAGTTTGTCCAAGCTCATGACCGCTTTGGTTTACCTTGACCGGAAACCCACTTTCCAAAATGTGGTGACCTATCAGAAGAGTGATGGGGCGATTTGTTCGTGCTTGTACGTCTCTGTTGGTGAAACCATGACCACGAATGACCTCTGGCACGCAATGCTCATTGGGTCAGCAAATAATGCAACTCGTGCGTTGGTGCGATCCACCAAGCTCACAGATGCGCAGTTTGTGAAGCTGATGAATGAGAAAGCCCAAGCACTCGGCCTCACTTCGTTGACATTCGGTGATCCAACTGGCTTGGATCCTGCAAACCAGGGTTCAGCTGCTGACATGGCAAAACTTGCAGCTATCGCTTTTAGTAAACCAGAAATCCAGCGGGTGTCGGTGAAGAAGTCATACACCTTTAGCACGCTCAACACCAAGAAGGCGCATACCATAACGAATCGGAATAAGCTGCTGCAAACCCAATGGCAGATAACTGGCATTAAGACCGGGTATATTGAAGAATCTGGGTACTGCCTCATTGGTCAGGTCAAAGGGAAAACTACGGGTCGCAATCTGGTGGCAGTGACACTTGGAAATGTTTCCAGCGCCAAGCACTACCAGGAAATGGAAAGTGCCTTCAGCATTGGGTTTGCGAATTTGCAATGATTACCCTGGAGAATGTCACGAAATTCTACCCCCACGGGGTAACCGCCCTGAAAGATATTTCGGTGCGCATTGAACCTGGGGAATTTGTCTCGATTGTTGGACAGTCTGGCACCGGGAAGACCACTCTGGCAAAACTCATTATCGCAGAAGAGCAGCCAAGCTCTGGCCGAGTGATTATTGGTGATTGGGATATTACGAAAATTAATTCGAAAGATGTCCCGTTGCTTCGACGGCAAATTGGCGTGGTATTCCAGGACTTCAAACTCTTGCCCCAGAAAACGTTGTTTGAGAACGTCGCCTTTGCTTTGGAAGTCTCTGGAGCGTCCCATGAGAAAATCAAGCAGATTGTCCCGCAAGTGTTGA
>CAZBMC010000040.1:0-7955 GCA_964493065.1 uncultured Gammaproteobacteria bacterium | reverse complement strand
CAGCGTAATGTATCGCATGAATGAAAAAGCCCCGGCCAGATGGTCGGGGCGTTTGCTTATGCATAGCGCGGATAGGTCGCAACTAATTCTTTGTACCAGTTTTCTGCTTGCGTTGCCTGTTTCTGGCAACTATCAACCTCAACTGTGAGAATTGCTAGAAATGCTTTTGCGAGCGCATCCTGGCAGCAAATTCGTTCATGGGCGAATGGAAAGCCCTCCACCTTCAAGGTAAGAAAGTACAACCGTTGGAGGAGATTAGCAATCAATACCCGTTGGGATGGGTGCAACCTCAATGCATTATCATGAAAGAACACATGTGCTTCTCGTTGTGCTCTACGCAAAACTGGAAGCTGTTCCTGATTCATCACTGCGTAAACAGACATGTTCCCTCCAAAGAATGTGTTTGTCATCATTCTACAATGTTTACGAATGCCGTCAAACGACCTTGGCGGTTCGTATTTTCCCTAGTAGTATTACAACATCTATGACTACCAAAACTCGTCTGATCTCGCTATCTGTCCTTGCGGTTGCAGGTGTTGCGGTGTCAGCCTATGCGCTGAAACTGCACTACACCGTGGAACCCTCCACTTTTTGCAACTTTAACAATGCTTTCAACTGTGATGTGGTGAATAAAAGCTGGGCCAGCCAAATTGCTGGGGTGCCAGTTGCGTTACTTGGGATTATTGGGTACGCACTCATCCTTGCTGCTTGCGTCTGGCTGCTGATGACCAAAAAATTGCCCACCCTGGTGTGGGGTGGGTTGGCGCTGGCGAGTATTGGGGGTTTGGGCTTTTCCTTGTTCCTTACGGGGGTAGAAATTTTTGACCTCAAAACTTTCTGCGTCCTGTGCCTGGGCTCGCAAGCAGCGATGCTCGCAATTGCCATCCTGGTCTGGACCAGCGCAGAGGCGCGTCAGTCCTTCCGCTCCTGGTTCTTCTCTTCCGCTTCCTGAGCCCCAAGTTTTGCCAGGCGCATCGTGAGCCAGACAACGACGACGGTGACAATAATAGCGTAGCCAAATTTGGCCACCAAGCCACTTGCGGTACCAAAAATCCTGGCGAATAAATCTTTCACCGCTTCATTCCAGGCTAACGCTGCGATTAATCCCAACGCGCCCGTTAGGAGGGTTCGAATTTGTTCCGCGACTGCCTTCGTGGTTTTTGCCATATGGGCAAGTATACCATGGGGGTAATAGGGCGAACGGGGTCGCAGCCCGTATCGAGATACATTACACGGATGACGGCAATCGATGAAGAATGATGAAGCTGCAATCCAACGTATCACGAAACCCTACCCCCAATGCCGATACGGGTAGCGATACCGTATTCCGTTTCTCCACTTCAGATTTGACGAAAGTGAAAAAACATGCTACAATACATTTAGAAATAAAGAACAAATATGAAAAAACTTTCGCCAGCCTTCCCTTCGGGGCATATTAGCCTGGTCATGCTTGGACAGACCATGTACTACGAAAAGGCATCAATGTCACTGGGCCAACGAATGGCCAAGCGGATTTTTGGTGCACTCAAAAAGAAACCCGCTCAGCGGTAACACGTCCTCTTATGATCAAAATTGATGACCTGTTCCGCATCGCGGTTGATCGCCGAGCCTCCGACGTTCACATTGTTTCCGGCAAACCACCCATCCTCCGCATTGATGGAAATTTAGTTGAGGTGGAAGGTATTCCACCCCTGGCGCCAAAGGATACCCAGGCGCTGATTTTCTCCATCATGAATGACAAGCAGAAGCAGCTGTTCATTGGAGATCGGGAATTGGACATGTCGTACGAAATTCCGGGTGGCTACCGCTTCCGTGTGAATTGCCATTGGGAGCGGAACAACGCCGGGCTGGTAGCGCGTATTATTTCCCAGCAAATTCCAGCCATGGAAGATTTGGCTATGCCGCAGGTGGTGTACGACCTCATCAAGCAGAAGCAGGGACTCATTCTGGTCACCGGCCCAACGGGTTGTGGGAAATCCACCTCGCTCGCGGCAATGATTGATTACATTAACAATGACCGGGCGGCGCACATCATCACCCTGGAAGATCCCATTGAATTCATTTACGAATCCAAGAAGTCTATCATCAAGCAGCGCCAGTTGGGGACGGACATCCTCTCCTTTGGTCAGGCCCTGAAGCACGTGCTGCGCCAAGACCCCAACGTGATTTTGGTGGGGGAAATGCGCGATTTGGAAACCATCTCCGCGACCATTACCTTGGCGGAAACTGGGCACTTGGTGCTGGCCACGCTGCACACCTTTAATGCCGCACAAACTGTTGACCGTATCATTGACGTGTTCCCGCCATACCAGCAAGACCAAGTTCGCATCCAGCTCTCCCTTTTCTTGAAAGGTATTATCTCCCAGCAGCTACTGCCGCGAATGAACGGTGGGCGCATTTCGGCTCGGGAAATTCTCATCAACACGCCAGCAATTGCCAACCTTATTCGGGAGAACAAAGTAGCGCAAATTAAAACCGTCATTCAAACGTCGGCAGAAGACGGGATGATTACCATGGACCAGGATTTGAAGCGTTTGTACGATGCCGGAGAAATTGCAGAAGATATTGCCCGGGCATACATGCTGAATCCAGAAACGTTAAAAGGGTAACAATTCAATCAACGAAGTGCAATAAACGAGCCCCGCAGCCAGCGGGGTTTCTTGCAAACAGATTCTCACGAATGTGTCATGGAATCTCGCTACATTTACAATCTTGATTCTTCCGGCCCCCACGAATGTGGCGCGCAGTCCCGCTGCGGGACGAGCACGCGTTCGTGGGGTCAAGCGAGGCTTCGTGCGTAGTCCGGAGTGGAGCCGTAGCAACGGCTACACGCAGGGCGGAGCTCGAAACGAGCTGGTGGACCCTATCCCGCCACGGCAGGATCACCTTCCAGCACCACTTTTGGTGGACCATGGGAGAATCGAACTCCCGCCTGTCGGATGCAAACCGACTGCACTACCACTATGCTAATGGCCCTTCAAAAGTGGTGCTGGGCGCTCGGACTCTACCCCGTCGGATGACGGGGAAATGAGCTAAGGGCCCATTACAATCGTCGAATGATTATGAAACACATTGTAGCACGGTGCTCTACCTTCGGGTTCCCCACGAATGTGGCGCGCAGTCCCGCTGCGGGACGAGCACGCGTTCGTGGGGTAAAGCGAGGCTTCGTTCCGACTGCGGAGCAGATTCGGTAGCAACCGAATACGCGGAGCGAGGAGGGACGAAACGAGCTGGTGGGCAACGTAGGAGTCGAACCTACGACCTTCTCGGTGTAAACGAGACGCTCTAACCAACTGAGCTAGTTGCCCAAGGTTTCTCCTGGGGTCCCCGCTGCGTGGCGCACAACCCCGCTTCGGGGTGAGCACGCGTTCGTGGGGTAAAGCGAGGCTTCGAGCGACGGGCGGAGCGGAGGCGCGCATGCGTCTACGCGCAGCTCTAAGCGCGAAACGAGCTGGTGCGCCCGGAGGGAATCGAACCCCCAACCCCATGGTTCGAAGCCATGTACTCTATCCGTTGAGCTACGGGCGCAGATTGCGCAAGAAACGTAGCACGAGTCGCTTAATGGAGCAAGGGAAATCTGCAGCTTTGTTGGCCATTTTTCTTTAAAAGCTATTTTTATACCCACAGCGCTTGCACACTTCTTACACATAGACACGGGTTATTGTTGGGTGTAGATTGTAGTCGACCTTAATAAGGATTCCACAATCAAAAAGTAAGAATTTGTTCCCACACTGCACATCCATATGGAAAGTCCAATTAGTCAAATTCAAAACGGTCCTTACTCAATGCTGAGTTCAGGTAGTCTCGTTTTGACCAATACTGACCCAGCCACAATGACTCTAGGTAAGGGCCCTGAGGCTCTTACTATTGTATTTACTTTTTTGACAGAGGAGGGTGTTAAACAAATGATCCGTTCATCACTTGAAGGTCAGCATAAGTTGATATTGACTCTAATAAATTTTAATAATCCAATCGGAACTGGCACAAACTCGCCACTCGAGATAGGTATGTTGGAACAAAAGAAGTTATACTTATCTTTAATGGTATATTCGCTTGATGGCTCTAACATGCGGGTTATGCATTACACATTTTGGCTGTATGGCTAATTTAAAAAAATTATCGACTGAACAAGAGGAACACAGTATACGCCAACAAAAATTAAAACTTGGATTTGGCGGTCATTTAGGCGCTGGTGAAAACCGAAAAATCAATATCTTTTTTATTATCGCTGGGGTAGTTCTTCTGCCCGGTCTCGTATTAATAATGTTTACAGACTTCAAGAATGGGATGTCCTACTTAGCGTGGGCGAGTCCAATACTCACCTTATTATTTGGCTATATTGCTGGCCGCAGACTTGACGACTAATTATGTCACTTGTCATTTCCGTTTACGTACCAACAGGCATTGCCCTGTCTTGTGATAGCCGGACAACATTATCGACTACCCAGGAGGTCAATGATCCAAAAAATATACCAAATAAAATAATTCAACAAACCCATCTCACCCTCTCTGACGCAACAGAAAAAATTTTCCTTGTGCACGACCGCTTTGGTGTTGGAACCTTTGGGGATGCAATTATTAAGAATCTTCCAGTTGGACATTTTGTAGAACAATTCATTGCCTCACTAGATAAGGAAGATTTTATAAAGGTTGAACCTTTGAAAACGGAGCACTTTGCTAGCAAATTGCTTGCATATTTTCGAGAATTAGATCCGGATTTAAACATAGTATTCATTGTAGTTGGTTACGATGAGGCTGAACCTTGGGTTATATCAATCGATGTAAAAAAGAATACTACCCAGCGAAATAATCTTGATGGTGCTAAAAATGTTACTTATGGCATACTTCGTGGTGGCGACACTTCGATCGTAAATCGTATTCTTAGTGATCCCCAGGCACTCCCACCATTTCAGATAATGAATCTTCAAGATGCTGTAGATTTTTCACGACACTTGATTAGAAGCACTGTAGATCAACTTCGATTTGAGCCAAGATTTGCGGCGGTTGGCGGACCAATTGATACATTAGTCATTACATATAAAGGAGCAAAGTTTCTTGTACACAAGGCTCTTACCGTGTCTTAAGTCGTGCCTCCGAGGCAATTAAGGCTTCATCATTCTTGATTACCCTTCGCCGTCACCTTCACCCCGGCAGCTTTTTATAAAAAAATCTCATTGCATTGCCATGACGAACACAGAATTGTTACTATCCCACTATGACCAACGAGATTACCGCTTACAATCGTAATCAAACAAAGAATGCGAAAAGCATTTGCGATGCCCTGCGTCGGGTGATAGATGCGTCGTTACCAAAGGCGGAGAGTAAAGTGTGGCACGGTGGACCAGTATGGTTTCTTGCAGGCAATCCAATTGTTGGTTACTCGCTTCGCAAGCAGGGTGTGCAACTGCTGTTCTGGAGTGGCATGTCCTTTGCGGAACCTAATCTCCTGCCCATTGGAAACGTGAAAAAGTTCAAAGCAGCTGGTATTACCTACACTAACCGCAAGGAGCTGAAACTTGCAGACATCAAACGTTGGTTACGGAAAGCAAAAACTATCCAGTGGGATTACAAGAATATTATCAAGCGACGGGGGAAACTGGTGCGGTTGAAGTAATACTCGTACACGGACTACCTGCAAACAACCAAGAGAGTTTGGTGTGCTTCGGAAAATAAAAAAGACACGCGCAGGTGCAACGTGGCTGTTAGAAGGTTCGATCGATTTGAGTGTATTCCCTCAGAAGTTTCATCCGTACTGGGTGCTGGAACCATCGGAGTATCCGTTCTTTAATTTGCCGCACTCGCTCACGACTTAGATTGAATCGTTCGCCAATTTCTTCAAGGGTTAAGGGCTCCTCACTATTTAAGCCGTAGAAGAGCGTGAAAATTTCTGCGTCCCTTTTTGAAAATGTACTAAGTAGGTTGGTAATTTTTGTCCGGAGTTCCTCTCGTTCAAGAGCAGTTGTGACGGGAATGTGGCGTGTATCCGCAAGGATGTCCATGAGTGCTTCATTGCTGTCACCATCAAAGTGCATTTCCAGTGAAATGTAGGAATCGCTAATGCGGTAGGTTGCCAGAACCTCTTCTTCCGTCAAAGCAGTGGCAGCCATTATCTCCTCAATACTCGGCTCTCGGTCAAAGTTGTGCAGCAATCTTTGACAAGCCTCATTGACCGTGTGCTTATCACCTGCCCGGTTTAAGGGTAGACGAAATAGTCTACTCTGCTCAGCAAGAGCTTTGAGAATTGCCTGGCGAATCCACCAAACAGCGTAGCTAATAAATACAAAACCCCGGTTGGCATCAAAGCGCTTTGCAGCTTTGATGAGGCCAATGTTGCCCTCGTTAATCAAGTCTGCCAGGAGCATGCCTTGGTTTTGGTATCGCTTCGCCACGCTGACGACAAATCGTAAATTAGCCTGTACGAGTTCATCAAGCGCCTTTTGGTCACCAAGCTTGATTTTGGCAGCAAGTTGCACTTCTCGTGCCCGGCTAATGAGTGCAATCTCACCAATTTCATGCAGGTAGAAATCCAGCGATGTGCTGTCTTGCTTCTTCCGCATTACTTGGTTTTGTGCACTGTTTCCCGCATTTTTCAAAGTACCTCCTCTCCCTGCTGAAAATTGTTGTGATTTTAGCGTTTCGATTTTTTACTGTACAAGAGAGATGGGAGAAGGTCAATGTGGTTGGATGGATTTGAAGAAATAATAGACTGAAGTGAGTACTTGCGTATGCTGACATTTTCCCCTAGTCTGGAAAGCAACAACTTGTACCTTGAACCGCCCCTGCACTTTTTTTGGGTGCAGGAATAGTCCCTCACAACGCAAAACCAAAGAAAGGAGTAGCTGCATGTTTGATCTTGGCTTATTTATCATCGGCCTTTTCACGTCACAGCCAGACCCGAATCATCCCTGGCAAGACGACAATCAGTAGGTAGCTATCCGCATCACCTACGACGGGTCTGTGCAAACAGACCCGTTTTTTGTACCGCTCTATACTCATACCGGTTTAGTATGATATTGTACTGGTACTCGTATGCCAGTAGCGATATCTACCACCAACGTCCATAAGTCCTTTGGGGACAACCACGTCTTGAAGGGGATCAACCTGGAAGTGCAGGCGGGTACAGTCTTTGCCTTGCTGGGGCCAAATGGCGCAGGGAAGACGACCATCGTGCGTATCCTCTCTACGCTCCTCCAGTTAGACAGTGGCACAGCGCAGGTTGGCGGTTTTGACGTGAAATCGCAGGCACATGATGTCCGGGGCATCATTGGTCTGACAGGCCAGTTCGCGGCTGTGGATGAAAAACTTACTGGCCGGGAAAATCTGGAAATCATTGGCCGGCTCTACCACATTAGTGCCGCCGATGCCAAACGCCGTGCTCAAGAATTGTTGGAGCGGTTTGAACTGCTGGATGCCGCTGGCCGAGCGGTGAAGAAGTACTCTGGCGGAATGCGCCGGCGCTTGGACTTGGCCGCCAGTTTGATTGTGACACCGCCGATCATTTTTCTAGACGAACCCACGACTGGTCTGGACCCGCACAGCCGCAACACTATGTGGACGATCATTGAGGAGCTGGTCAAAGAGGGGACGACCATTCTGCTGACCACGCAGTATTTGGAAGAAGCGGACCAACTGGCAGACACCGTTGCCGTCATTGACAACGGGGTGGTGATTGCTATGGGGACGTCTGACGAGCTGAAAGACAAAGTGGGCCGCGAACGGCTGGCCGTGGAAATGGAAAATGACGCAGACTTTGCCAAAGCTGTGGCAACACTTGGCGCGCAGGCGGTTCAGCAAAATGCTGCAACGCGGACAATGCAATTTCCGGTCGAACACGGTGTGCACCAGCTTCGTTCCATTCTGGACCAGTTTGATGAAGCGCATATCAACGTGAAAAGCATTGCCACTCACCGGCCCACCTTGGACGACGTGTTTTTGAAGCTCACTGGCCACGAAGC
>CAZBMC010000039.1:0-8085 GCA_964493065.1 uncultured Gammaproteobacteria bacterium | reverse complement strand
TGCTGTACGGGTTTCTGCGGTGATGCTGCGTTGGCCATAGCAAGACAAGTGCAAATGTTACTGTACAAAAAAAATCCCTATTTGGCAAGGGCTGGAGTATTTGACGCCAAGGCGTTACAAGAGTAGTGTGTGGTCAGAAAATCAAAAAAAGAAAGGTAAGCAAATGAATTCGGAAAAAACGATCGTGAGACAAATTCGGCTCGGAGGTAGCGGCAAGAAACTCCCGTGCACTGTAGAAAACATCAAACGAGTGAACTGTATTCAGTACGGTGCAAATAGTCATCCGAGTATGCAGACGCTGCAAGCAGTCATCGCCCAGCCTCCAGATGATAAAGGCGAATTACCGCATGAATACATCCACCTCGACACGCAAGAAGAAATTTGGGCAATGCGCCCTGTAAGTGGGGCGGCCTTACGCGCAATTGTTGAACTCATCGAGGCGGTGACGGAACAAAAATTTACGAAAGTAGTACTTGTTGTCCATGAGAATGGCTGGCGATCTGAGTACTACTTCCGCGAAGACTTTGCCGATGTCATCTCAACATGGGAAAAAACTGAGGCGCCCTAACCGCCCATACGCTATCACATGAAGGCTGGACATACGTTCGGCCTTTTTTTATTGCTTTTGTCATTGCGAGCTCCAGCAGGAGCGTGGCAATCCCGTTGCATATAAGACCAGGCAAGTGTACAACCTTGGTTCTTTTCTACTTCGGGATTGCCTCTACTTTATTACATACCTGGAGCTCCATACAAACCAGCACAGCAAGCTGTGCACCTACGCTGGAATACCATCTTCTGCCTCGCGATGACAGATTGGTACAGGCTGCCAGGATCTCTACCGCTTTATACCTCTATACCTTTACAACTTCTCAACTACTTCTTCCCAATCACCTTCTTGTACACTTCCATGGTTTCCGTGGCGCAGGTGTCCCACGAAAATTGCCTGGCTTGGATTGGTCCGGCTTCCGCCAGACGCTTAGCCACCGCAGGCTTGGTGAGTACGTCAGCCATGGCGCGGACAAGTTGGTCCACATTGCTTGGGTCAACGAATAGTGCAGCCTTACCAGCGATTTCTGGCATGGAGGAAACTTTGCTGGTGATCACCGGGACGCCCAGAGCCATGGCTTCCAAAATGGGCAAACCAAACCCTTCATACAAACTAGGGAAGACAAAGGCACTGGCGTGGCCGAGCAATTCCACTTTCTCGTTGTGGGTGACGTACCCCAAGTAGCGGACATTCCGCTTGAGCTTCAAGTCCAGCATGGTCTGCATCACTTCTTCCGCGTGGTACCCATGCTGCCCGCAGATGACGAGCGGCACATCCGCCAAGGCCGGCACGCGCTCCCGCAGTTTAGCGTACGAACGGAGCAGATGTACCAAGTTCTTGCGTGGTTCAATGGTGCCAACGAAGAGGAGGTATCGTGGTGGAAGTTTGAACTTTTCCAACGTTTCCAGAATCCGCCGCTTCAGCGGAATTTTCTGAATGGCGAACCCGTGGTGCACCACGTAGGTTTTCTTCGCGGGCGTATTGAACAGCTTTCGCAAATCCGTGGCTGTGCTCCGCGAAACAGCAATGATCCCATCTGCTTTGCGCAAGCTCTGCGGCACGAGCAACGAGCGAGAGATGAAGGATGACGGGAACCACTCGGGGTTGCGGTAAATAGCCAGATCGTGCACCGTGTACACAATCTTCTTGGGGTACGTGAGCGGCACGGACCCCGCTGGAACGTGCAGCACATCCAAACCCTCCTTTAGTAGGTAGGCAGTAATGAGCATGTGCGAGTACCCAAAGGACAGGAACCGCCCGTACTGCGAGAACGGGAAGCGTTTCACCCGCACGTTCGGCCGCTGGTAAGCTGCCAGGTCTGGCGTTCGGTAATCAAAATACAGCACGAATTCTACATCCGAGTACTGCTTGGTTAGATGGACCACCAAACTATCCACGTAGTGCCCCACGCCCGCACGCTCACCCGATGCGGGGTTGAGGATGGTTCGACAATCAATGCCGATGCGCATAGGGACGTTTGCTATGGAAGGAAGCGGGCTGCAAAGGTGGCCGGTCTCCGTACACTTTTTCTACATGTGCGCAGGCGCGGTGATGCCAAGGGTGTCCAACACGTCTGCCAGTACATTCTTTGTACCCCGAACCAGCGTGAACGGCAAGCTCTGGACGTGCTCATTTTCAATCACGCGGACATTCGTGTAAAAATCGTGGAAGGTCCGCGCCAGATCCAACGCATACTGTGGAATGCGCTGCACGCCGTAGTCGCGGCTCACGTCTTCCAGTACCTCTGGCCAGCGGAGGAGTTCGAGTATAAGCCGCCGCGCCGAAGCTGGCAATACCCCCACTGGGGTTTTTACCACGGGCAGACCCTTCGTCTTGGCAATGATACTGCACATGCGAGCATGCGCGTACTGCACGTAGTACACCGGGTTCTTCTCATTCTGCGCTTTGGCCGCATCCAGGTTGAAATCCAGGTGGGTGTTGGGGTCGTACATGAGGAAGAAGAAGCGCGCCGCGTCCAACCCAACTTCCTCCACCACCTCTTCCGCTTCCACGTAGGTTCCCCGCCGCTTGGACATCTTCACCTCTTGCCCGTCCCGTAGCAGGCGGACGAATTGGATGATGAGCGGGTGGAACTTGTGCTCGTCATTCGCAAAACCCAAGCCCTGCATGGCGGCGCGCATGCGGGCAATGTACCCGTGGTGATCCGCGCCCAGAATGTTGATGGCGACATTCGCTTTGTGCTTGGTGAATTTCAACCAATGATTCGCGATGTCCGGTAGGAAGTACGCCATCTCCCCATCTGCTTTCACCAGCACCCGATCTTTATCATCCCCGTACTTGGTGGTCGCCAACCACGTAGCGCCTTCTTTTTCGTAGATCATGCCCTGATCCTTCAGTTTCGCCAGTACCTTATCCAGGGCACCTGACGCAACCAGTGCCTTCTCGGATACCCAGTTATCAAACGTAATGCCCATCGTCTTGGTGACTACCCGTTGAATCTCCTTCAACATCGTTGCCACGACTTTATCTTTAATCTTGTCCCGAATCTCGTGGATCTTGGCCACGTCGGTCATCTTGTAATTCGTGAGTTTCAGCTTCCGCGCCAGCTCGTTCACGTACGCACCTTGTTAGCATGTCTCGGGGTAGTCAATGGTAATGCCCTGCTGCTGCCAGTAGCGCCGCAGCACCGACTCAGCCAGAACACCCACCTGATTCCCCCGATCATTCACGTAGAACTCCCGTACGACCTTGTAGCCGGTCCGCTGCAAGACATTTCCCAGGACGTCACCCAAAAAGCCACCGCGGGCATTCGCCAGCGTCAACGGGCCCGTGGGGTTGGCGGAAATGAATTCCAAATGCGCATACTCGCCTTTGTGCAGCGTACTCTTGCCCAGACCGGCAACGCTTTTGGCTGCTGCCCCGGCTTGTTCGGTCAGCCACGCATCGGACAGACGCAGGTTAATAAACCCAGGCCCCGCAATGGAAATATCACCAATGGCTGCGTGCGTCTGGGCTTTCAGTTTCTCCACTAGCTGGCTGGCAGCCTGCTGCGGCGCAATCCCCTGCTGCTTACCCAAAGCTAGGGCGATGCTGGTGGCGTAGTCACCGTGATCAGCAGAACTTGGCCGTTCCACTTTCACTTTCAGAGCATCTGCCCCAACAAGTGCTTGGAGTATTTTCTGGAGTTCAGATCGGATGTGCATACCTGCAGTATAGCAAGGATTGACAATCCTAATACTCAATGCTAGGGTCAGTTGTTAACGAAAAACAAAACTTTACAAATAGGAGGTCACATGACCATCAGCGAGTACTTTCAACAGGTCTTAACAGACTACATGTTCTTCAGCCGATCGCTGCTCCCCGAAGCAAGTTTACCAGATAAAATTTTGAAAGTTGCCTCGGATGAAATTGATCCAAAACAAGTCATACTGGCTCTGAAGCGAACCGCCATAGCATGCCGTATCTTCGGTCCTAACCTGCGATTCCACGATGTTGACCAACCCGCACAAGCTGCTGGGCAACTACGCCTCGTTGCTGCATCCCGCCTACGGAACCTCGTTGGCAGCCGCGCGACGACCGAACTCAAAGAGAGTGTCTATGCGGAGGTGTTCACCATCTTCTGCCTAGCTTACACCGCTCCCAATGAAGACGCATTCCAGCTGGTCATGAATGAGCAACGGGGAAAAATCGTTGCTCTCCCGTAGCTCCTGCCAATCCATATCGTTACAGACCTCCCCAACCCGGAGGTCTTTTTGCATCGATAGGCTTGACACAACGCGCTGCAATTGCTAGGCTCACGAGTCAAAAGGAAACACCAAACCATTACCAGACAAGGAGTCCGCTGTGGTTGATTATCAAAATGCCGCTGTCTTCTTTACCGAAGTGCAATCCGAGCTGGAGAAACTGCTTCAGTTGCAGCTTGAGAACTCTGGCGGTGAAAGCGAAATTCGCCGACAACTTTCTCACCTGCAGGATATTGAATTGAAACACTCACGGCTTATCCGCGCGTTCAACCGCCTCACGGTTGCTGCTGGTGGCTTCATTGACCCAAAAGCAAGCATTGAACGTCCGGCTGACATGGCACGCGCCATTCGGTCGCTGATTGACAAGCGGATGGGAGAGATTGGTCCACGGCTCCGTGTTGAAGAATACCGCACATTCTACCTCGATGCCCTCCTGGGTGTCCTCGTGGCCTACCACGAGGTTGACCAGGCCGAATATGATCGCTGGGTTGCGAATAAACGGGAACATCCGTTCTTCAATCGGGAATTGTCACCAAGCTTCGATTAGCGAAACTTCTACCCCGCGTCTGCCACTGGTACGACGCGGGTTTCTCTTTTCCTCTATACTGTGTCCATGCCCAAACTCACCACCAATAAGAAAGCTAGCTTCAACTACGAGGTGTTGGAAACCTTGGATGCAGGCATTGCCCTGACCGGTCCGGAGGTGAAGTCAGCGAAGACGGGAAACCTGAATCTCCAAGGGGCGTACGTGTCCTTGCGTGAGAATGGCCTGTGGCTGGTGCACGCGTACATTGCGCCGTACAAACCCGCTGCCGCAGTCCAAATCCACTACCAGCCAGACCGCGACCGGCAGCTGCTGGTGAAGCGGCAGGAAATTGCCTCGCTGACTGGAAAAATGCGAAGCGCAGGTGTCACCCTTATCCCCTTGCGCATCTACACCAACCGCGGGCTCGTCAAAGTCGCCCTGGGTCTGGCGCGCGGTAAAAAAGCCCATGACAAACGTGCGAGTATCAAGAAGCGAGAAACGAACCGTGATATGGCAAGGGCGATGCGAAAAAGAGGTTAAGGTTTGGGTGGAGTGGCGAGTGGAGTTGCATGGTTTGGTTATACGGCTGGCCCACAACCTTACCCTTCAACCATACTCGCTGCCACACCATAACCCATACCTTACCCTGGACCTTCACGTGTACAGAATCACTCCTGGTTCTCTACACGGGGATGTTCAGAAGTTGATAGTTTGCTCGTCCTCTGCTGTGCAGGTCGCCCGCGTTCAACATGGCGTGAAACTGTTGGACAATTGACAACTGCCACGTCTTTTGTCAGCAAAGTGAAGGTTGCGTTCGCTAACGCGTTCGCGCCTCAGTTTGCTCCGGTCGTCGCCTAAAAACCGACAACCCATTCGCCCCGCAGCCTGGTGCGGGAATCGCGAGTGCCATACTCCAGGCTGGGTTACCGTTACCCTTACTGGCGGTAACTGAGAACTCCGTAAGGTCGGGTTGTAGCGAGCTTGGCCATTCCGTGCGCTATAGCCTTCACCTTTGAACGGCCCAAACCTGTCGACCAGTAGATCAGCGGTGAACTAGACAGGGGTGTAAGACCCCTCATCTCCACCATCCTTCGCCCCTCGTTGCACTCGGGGCTTCGGATGGCGAGCCATCATCGTCATCACCCTCCAACACGCTTGATGCGCAAGGAGGGCGAAGGATGCCCTCCGAAGCTTCCGAGCGTAGGAGGGCTGTGTATGTATCAAAATTCTATGCACTACGTCTATATTCTCAAGCTTAGCGACGATTCAAACTACACAGGTTATTTGCCTGACGTCCAACAGCGACTCAATGACCACAACCAAGGGAAATGTTTGAGCACGAAATATTAACGCCCTGTGAAATTAGTTTGGTATTGTGCATTCAAGAGTAAAACTGATGCACTGGCCTTTGAGCGCTACCTTAAATCTGGATCTGGCACTGCTTTTCGGCATAAACGCCTCGTTCATCCAAAGGAATAAGACAGTTACATATACTCCTCTAACTGCCATTCCTCTGCTATACTTCCTCCATCTCCTACCGCGTAACCGATCATCCGTATAAGTACCAAACGCTTCCGGGTCAACCTGCAGATTCGCATTCCCCAAGTGCAAGTGATTGACGCCGACGGCAAATTCCTGGGCCCGATGACCACCGAGCAGGCTTTGGCGCACGCGCGTGAGCAAGAGCTGGATCTGGTGGAAGTGAACCCCATTGCCCAGCCACCCATCTGCAAAATTATCGACTGGGGTTCCTACCTCTACCAGCAGGAAAAAGCCGAACGCAAGCAGAAGGCAAAAACCAAGGTTTCGGAAATCAAGGGTATCCGCCTGTCCCTAAAAATTGGCGCGCACGACCTGAACATGCGTAAAGACCAAGCGCTGAAGTTCTTTGAGAAGGGTGACCGGGTGAAACTGGAAATGATTCTCCGCGGCCGTGAGCGAGCCCGGGCAGATTTGGCCAAGAAGATCCTCCATGACTTCATTGCCAGCCTGGGTGACGGCGTGGTGGTTGATGCGCCGGTCAGCCAAATGGGCGGCCGTCTGACTCTGCTAATTCGAAAGAAAAAGTAGCTAGGAAGCCATAAAGCTGTAGAGCTGTAAGCTATAGAGGTCTTTTATCTGTCATCCTGAATCATATGAAGGATCCCCAGTCTACGGATAAACTTCGGAGATCCTTCGTCAGACTCAGAATGACAAAGGGAAGGAGGATAGAGGTTTTGGGTTTGGATTGGGGATGGAAGCGGAATGCAACAGACTTTACCTCCACCCTTTAACCCCACTCGTCGCCACAACGAAACCTAGCCCTCCCACCTTCCAACCTAACAAGCCTCTATACCTTAACCTCCTCACCCTTGACGTATCCCTCAGAAACCGTTACATTCTAGTCCTGTATGCCAAAGCTCAAGACCCACAAAGCAACTGCCAAACGCTTCCGCCGCACCGGCGCGAAGAATGTCATGCGTCGTGCAGCCGGACAAGACCACTTCAATGCTCGCGAATCCGGCACAACCACGCGCAAGAAGCGACGGGACGTGTCTGCGCACAAGACCAATCTGCGGGCAATCATGCAGGTCACTCCTTCTGCCTAAGCACCTATGCGCGTCAAACGAGGCACAACCCACGTCAAGCATCGCAAGAACCTGCTCTCCCGAGCCAAAGGCTACCGCTGGAAGCGGAAGTCCAGCATCAAGTTGGCCAAAGTTGCGGTTCGCAAAGCTGGCCGGTACGCCTACATTCACCGCCGCTTGAAGAAGCGCGATGCCCGCACCCTCTGGCAAGTGAAAATCAACGCCGGCACCCGCCAGCACGAGATTTCCTACAGCGTCTTCATGGGCAAGCTCATCAAGGCGAATATCAAAGTGGACCGGAAGATTCTGGCCCAGCTGGCAGAGTTTTACCCCGAAACCTTCAAGGGTATTGTTGACCTGGTGCGCTAAGCTGCTTCCCCTACTCCCAGCGCGGTGCGCAAGCGCACGCCGCGACCTTGGCAATGGGAAAGACTTCATGGTACACTCGCCCCGCAGTCTGCTAACGTATCTCCAATTTGGACCCGTAGTGTAGCGGTTAACACGTCTCCCTGTCACGGAGAAGATCGAGGGTTCGATTCCCTTCGGGTCCGCCAACCTTCGCCCTCATCGGGCTTCGGTTGGCAAGCCAGCTTGGCAAAAAACAAATTGCCAATTCTATAAAATAATAGTGTAGGCGAAGGTTGTCCTCCGTAGCTTCTTAGCGTAGGAGGACCAGCTCGTTTCGCGCTCAGAGCTGCGCGTAGACGCATGCGCGTCTCCGCTCCGCCCGTCGCACGAAGC
>CAZBMC010000038.1:0-8626 GCA_964493065.1 uncultured Gammaproteobacteria bacterium | reverse complement strand
CGCCGGCAGTCCACAAGGCAACTTTGTCTCCGGAGTAGTACCCCACCAGGGTCATGCCAATAGAGAAGAGGATGGCAAGTACCAAGACCCCCGGACCAGCCTCATACGCCGTGCTGAATACCCACCCCAAGGCCAAGATGATCACAATGAAAATGGCTATGAGGAACACGCTACGGCGTTTGTTGGTGGAGATGAGGGAGTAGGTGGTCATGGAAAGGGAAGGTAGAATGAGGAATATAGAATGTAGAAAGAAGAAGTATGAGACAGAGTTTACTTACCTCTTTGTCGCTTTTAGCGGGATCGTTGCAGTGATTTTCGAAAACCAACTATCTGCCTGCAGATGTTTTCCGCTTCAGAAAAAAGTTCTACCTGCCTCTTTTCCAGAATATATTTTTCATCTAGAGCTATATCCAGGCAGGCAATAACTTCTTCTAACGATCCAAGAGCAATAGTGAGGTAGTGCGCAACATCTTTTTTTGACCCACGATTTGCGCCCTCGGCAATATTGAGTAAGATCGAATTTGCCGCCCGACGAATTTGGTCTACGAGTGCAAAGCGTTCTTGCGACGGAAAATCCGCACTGGTTTTGTATACCAGCGTTCGGAAGTTCCTAGCTGCTTTGTAGACTGGGTATTCTCGAAAGCGGAAGAGCATGTGGTTACGTATTTCTGTCCCCTTTCTACATTCTATTTTTTACTTTCTTGATTTCCCTTACTCGCTAGTAAGATCAGAATTTTACCTCGACTGGCTTCCCAGCTGCGCCCTTCTCATCCTCCGCCAGTTCAAAGAATTCCCGCTTGGCAAAACCAAAGCCGGTGGCAATCATGTTCGTGGGGAAGGTTTCAATCTTCGTGTTCAGATCGCGCACGTTGCCGTTGTAGAATCGGCGAGAAGCCTGGATTTTATTCTCCGTGTCAGACAGCTCATCCTGGAGCTTGGCAAAGTTTTCGTTGGCCTTCAGGTTGGGGTAGTTCTCCGCCACTGCGAACAGGGACTTCAGCGTGTCTGTGAGCATATTCTCCGCCTTGGACTTGTCCGCAAATCCCTGGGCGCCCATGGCTGCGGCGCGAGCCTTGGTCACGTTCTCAAAAATCTGCTGTTCGTGCGCGGCGTAGCCTTTCACCGTGTTCACCAGGTTGGGGATCAGGTCATACCGGCGCTTTAGCTGCACGTCAATGTCAGACCAGGCTTCTTCCGTCTGGTTCTTGAGTCTGACCAAGCCGTTGTAGGTAGCCCACAGCCAGAAAATGATAATAACTGCAAGTGCGATGAGGATCCAAACAATAGTCATAAACGTAAGGGAATAAATTACGGGTAGAGCACAAGGTACACTTTTTCTGCTTTGCTGGTTGCGCCATCTTTGGTGGTCACCACCACAATTTCGTTAGTGGCTTTCAGTTCCGCTTTGGTTATTTTTACACCATCACCTACGCCATTCTTTGGAATGGACCGGAAGTCCAGTTTCCGGTACGCCGTCTTGGCATCCAGGGTTACTTGCTGCGTGGTGTCCGTTTCCGACCCAGTGATTTTTATTTCCAGTGCGGTGTCAGAAATCGTCACCAGTTTTCCGCTGAGTGTTACTTGGTTGGTTGCATCTGCGGTTGCAGTATTCGTCAGCGTTGCGGTGTTGGTGTCTGTTTCCGTTTTTGTCACCGTTGTTTCCGCGTTCTTTCCATACCAGTACCCGCCAAAGGTGAAGAGCACCAAGAAGAGCGTCATGACCGTGGTGGCCAAGGCAGACTTCCGGCTAGGGCTCATGGTGAACCACACTGAGGGGGTTTGATTTTCTGGCATACGAATTTTGGGGTCAGATGACAAACTGCTTGATTTCTGGTATACTCAGTATACCGTTTTTCGCACATAGCAGCAAACCCATGCAAACAAAGGTTTTCCCAAAAATCGCCCACCCCTGGTTGCTTGGCGTGTCTTTGCTTATGGTGGGAATTTTTATGGGTGCGGGAATCCAGCTAGTGAGGGCACAAACAGCAGCATTTACAGAGCCAACATGTAATCCAGGCGAAGCGTGTAACCCTAGCGCGCCTTTGCTTAGTAGCGGGGATATTACGCTTAGTGGAAATCTCACTGTCAGTGGGAGCGGAACTTCCATTGTACTTGGATCTACTGGGGTGGGGAATATTATTACGCGTTCTGGCGGGACGGGCAAAGCTATCGATGTCACGAGTACTGGAAACTACGCAATAGTCGGCAATAGCTCTAGTGCGGGCATGAGTGCAATTTGGGGGAATGGTACTGGCGCAAGCAATGGCGTTGTGGGCAACTCTGTTACTGGTAAGGCAATTTATGGAATTTCAACTGGAGGGTTAGCTGGGTTTTTTGAAGGGAGCTCACAATTCAACGGAAATGTGCAAATTGGTGTCGCGACAGCACCAGGTGTTCCCGCAGTTGCCGGGAATCTTACTATTGCGAATGGAACACTAAATGTGAGTAAGAAGACCACTGCGACTGACATTACCGCGAATGGCAATGTTGAAGTTGCGGGTATTCTTTCTGTGAATGGCATCCCAGTTATTGGGGGTGGCGATGTTATTTCAAAGGCATTCATGCTCAATATTCCGGGGACTAGCCCAGTCACCAATGTCACATTAAGTGCTGATACCCTTTATGGGGTAGGCAAACAGTATCGAATGCTTGGGTATACTGCTTTTCGCATGCTTGGCAATTCAGGGACGGCGACAGCTCGAACGTGGAGCCCGGTAGTGTCAGGTATTATTTACACAGAATGTAATCCGCCAAATTATGCCGGCACCATGCTGCTTCCTGGGGTGCTGAATAACCCGGTTGCTTACCGTATTGTTCTCACATATACAAAGGAAACACCAAACTGTGCTGTGGCAAATACTGATTACGAGGCACCTGTCGTTTCTATCACAACTCCGGTTGATGGTGCAAATGTACAAGCGATATCAAGCTACTCTGTTATCGTCAGTGCATCAGATAACAGCGCGAATAATCCAACGAAACTCGAGTTGTATATTAATGGCGTTTTAGTGAAAACGAATAATGGTACTCCGGCTTCGACTACTTTTTCAAACGTAGATTTAAGTGCGTACCCACAAAGCCCGCCAAAAATTACGTTGTCAGTCAAAGCGTATGATAGTGCGGGTCACGTAACGACATCGACACCAATTTACGTAAATATTGTAAGTTCTTTGTGCAGTCCAACATGTAATCCGCAGACGCAACAATGCTACTTCCGTGGTTGTCAAGGAAATCAAAATGATTACGTGTGTGCTCCTAATCCCCAATCAGTGCCCGGCTGTCCTGGTGGGCCAGGTGAATTATAATTTCACACCATGTCTCCTTCCTTTTCGCTGACAGGTAAAGCCGTCTTTTTCTCCCTCCTCGGGGCGGGGCTGGCCACGTTGTTCGCGCTGCCGGTGGTCTTTGCACAGACGTTTGACGATCCAGCGTGTGATCCAAAGCTGGACCCAGCGCTGTGCAACAAGCCTACTCCCATTTTCTCCGTGCTAAACCCGGTTTCTGGGCAGATTATTAAAACTCCATTGCAAGTGGGGGAAGCAGCAATACCCCAAAGCCTAACACTCCGTGGTGGATTGATTCTGGGGCAGGCGAGCATGGGGATTACCCGCGCGTCCCTGGCCGGCATTGGTGTGGATGTGCAGAGCTCGGATAACTATGCAATTTCTGGCCAATCCAGTGGCCCGGCTGGCATTGGCGCAATTCAAGGAAATGGAACGGGAAATGCGCGAGGTGTGGTTGCTACCTCACAGAACGCCGATGCGCTGTATAGTTTTGCTAGTGGTTCTGGGCGAGCAGCTTTCCTGGAAGGTGGCGTGCAGGTGGGGAGTACGGTAGCTGGCGGGAAAGCTGGGAATCTCACAGTTGGCTCATCCGCAGTTGCTGGTTCCATTCTCCTAAGCAAAGGGAACCTCACCCTTAGCAACGGGAATTTGTCCGTCAATGGAACACTCACCGTGAACGGTCAACCCGTGGCAAGTGGCGATTTGCGTACCGTGGTGCTTAACACCCGGCTCAACAACGGTGCAACACAGGTATTCACACCCACAAATATCATTGGTTACCCAGCTTCGGGAAGCACCGGAACGTACCGACCGGTTTCCATGCAGGCAATCTACAATAATGCCACTGTACCCTCACGCACGTGGCGGCCAATTTTTACCGTGAACAGCTTTACGTACACAGAGTGCACTGGCACAAACTTCGTGGGGAGCTTGGCCTTTGTGAATTCCACAGGGCTTACGGCGGATATCAAAGTGAGCTTCACGTACCGTTTGGAGACCGTAGATTGCAATCAAACAGATACCACGCCGCCTACCGTGACATTGAGCAGCCCGTCAAATGGAACGAACGTCTCTGGGACGGTGAATGTAACCGGTACAGCAACGGACAATGTTGGCGGATCTGGGTTGAAAGACGTGGAGTTGCTCATTGATGGTTCGCCAACCAGCCCAGCCACAAAGGGCACAACCAGTCCATACGCACTTAGTTGGGATACATTGTTGTACCCAGACGGAAATCACAGTGTTGCAACGCGGGCAACGGACAATGCGGGGAATGTAACCACTACCCCACCCATTACCGTCAACGTGACGAATGGTTCAGGAGTAGCTTGTGGATCATTGATTTGTGGAGGGGCGACACCAAAGTGCTGCCAGACTTGTGGTGATCAATGCGTGCCCGCAGCGGGTAGCTGCCCGGCGCCTTGCTAAGCTAAGGGAAAGAGAAAAGTACATTTGCTTTTTTGCAAATTTTGTGGTACAATAGTTCTACTTCAAAGAGCAGAAACCAACCCTAGGATACCAAGCAATGCAGCTTCCCTTTTCCGGGACACGTGCCGTTTTCCTCTCGCTTATCTGCGCTGGGGTGCTCACCATCCTCGGCGTTTTTGGTATGCAGGTGCAGGATGTTGGGGCTGTTGCCAACCTTTCAACTCCAACAACAATTATTGGTGGTACACAGTATGGTCAAGATGATGATTTAGGGAAATATAATATTGAAGCTTGGTCAGCAGAACCTCAATATTTCAGGAGAATGTTGTACTTTACGCTCCCGACAGGCCAGGAGGTGCTTTTCGCAGCCTTTGTGAACAACGCGGCCAGTGCTCGATTAGAATTTCGACTAAGTTACGACCGAGGTTTAACCTGGGGGCAACCAATTCTTGGCGCATCGCTGTCGTTGACCATAGCTGATAGTGACAATAACCCCGTGAATGGTTTGCAATATGAGTACACGGTCGCAGTGAGTCCTGACGAAGCGCAGCCAGATATCTGGGTATCGTTAGTACAATCCGGGAATAGTGCTGTGATTAGAAAATTGAGCTGGACGCAGTCTCCAACTTCAGGTTGGACAATTGATAGCGGTGTATATATTCCTGATTCAGCTAATTGCTCATTGCCTGCATGCGCAGAGACTGCCGCAGTAGCACTCGGTGTGCAAAAGTATGGCGCGAATACAGTTCTGACAGGTGCAGTGCAGCATGGTATTGGTGGAGCGCAAGATGCAATGCACATCGTTACATGTAACACCAGCCTCGACTGTACTCTTCCTGCTTCATGGCAAGTGAAAAGGATTACCCAATCTTTCGGTGGAGCGGCAGTAAATTCACCTGGAAAAGTAAAAATCGCTTTCGTTCCATTGGCAGAACCAGGGGCAGCTTCGCAAATGCTAGCGGCAGTTCTTATGATACCTAGACAGTATAATTGGAATAGCGTCACTGGTATTTGTGATGCCTCGGCAAATCCAGGAGGATTCATTTACACGCAAACTGATGACATTGGTACGTGGAGCGCGGGTCCTCAGGCAACCATTAACGCATATCCTTTGTACAACATTCGTCAGAATACCTGTGCTGCAGTTGACAAACCAACAACGAAACCTTTCACGTTTACTCTCGCCGCTTTTAACAGTAGCGCTAGTACAGCAAGCCTAATGATTGCTTGGGAAGGTGGCGCCACCAGTGCGAATGAGGCCACCTCGCATGCTGGCCAGGTTACTGTTGTACCTTTTCAAGTGTCTTTGACGAATGGCGCGGTAACTGGTTCATCTTCACAACAAATTCCTGGGACGAATTACGCACCCGCGTTAGTATTTGCACCAAAAGTTGGGACACCGACTGAATTACGAATTTGGCTTGCTATGCATGATGCTGCAAATCATTTGATGGTTACAGATAGTTCAGTGTCTATTTTGGGATTTGCCGCGCCAGTACAATTCTCTGGTTCAAGCTTTTCACCTATACTTTCAATTTTTAACCCAACGACACCGAGTTATATTCCACTGAATTCTACGATGCCATTCACTTTGAATTCAGAATTGCCACCTATTGCATGGTCGGAAAATACTGCTAATAAAATATCTTTTTCAGCAAACAACGGCGGAAACCTCTTTGGCTGGGGGTGGTCATCAAATTTTGGTTGGCTGTCGCTGAATTGTGCAAATGAGGGGTTAGCCTCTCCTGTGTGTAATTTTCCGTATGGCATAAAAGTGTACCCACCGCCAACCGCTCCGCAGACACTGAATGGTTCTGCGCCATACAATACCCCGCAAGAACGAGCGACGGGTATTCCAAGCTTAACTTTTAATCCAAATGGCTACCCGCTAAGTGGTTTCGGCTGGTCATCCAATGCTGGCTGGTTTACGATGGATCGCACTTATAGCGTACACAATCCAACCAACGTTAATGGTGGGCCACCGGCACAAGATTACAACATCAATGACGTTAGCACGGACCCCATTGCAAAGTACGTACCAGGTACCCAAAAAATACATGGCTGGGGTCGTTTCTTAAATCTTTGCAATTTCAATAGTTTATCCCAGCAGTGTCAGAGTCTCAATGGGGGCTGGGTTCGGATGCGGGGTTACTGGATTGATTCAGCCAGGCAGTCAGAGGTCTCAAATGTTGGTGGGTATGTAGCTGGTGCCGCAACCATTTCTATTGCAGACTGCACTGATTTCTCTACGAATCCAGGTCTCGGGATGATTGGTGCTGAACTTTTTACATTTAGTGGCTGTGCTGCGAATACGCTGACTATTACTTCTGCTGATCGTCCGCAAAACAGCTATGCGCAGACGACGAAAGTATCGAATGTGACAGATCAGGGGTACGGCGTAGATGGTTACTGGTCAGGTAGCCGATATGAAGTATCAGGTTGGGCGTGGAGCGCAGAGTACGGCTGGATTCACTTTCGACCCACGCTCTTTGCCGGGTTTGCGTGGCTGGAAACGCTGTTTGGGAATATATACGCGCAGGAAGGAATTACTCTTCCCAATCCTCAAAATGCTGCTGCAAATAGAATAAAAACATGTGATACAAATGGCGATACTATCGCTAACGAAGACTGCTATACTGCGACATACCGCATTGAAGCTGGGGGAGTTATTACTGCGCTCAATGTGCCAGGGACAGCACAGAATAGTGGTTTAGCGAGCAGTGCAATTGGTTACATACAAACTTTGACTGATCCTGTAACTGGTCAACCGTACAAGATTCTCAATACACCCTCGGCTGGAGCTCTCGATCCATACGTTAGTCGACCAAGCTCACCATCTGGTGTTTTTTTTCCCACCGTTAGCCCAGATTCCACCACCTTCCGCAATGCATTGGGAAAAATTGATATTGGCGCACTCACGACGTTTGTGGGGACGCCGGAGGAGGACACGCATACCCCAACGAACGTCAAACTCGCAAAGAAAAATCGTCTTGGCCAAGACCTGTACAAGACAGACCAGTACTTACTCCTCCCGGTCGCGTCTTGGAAGGTAACAGATTTAGCGAACGCAAACACGGTTGGTGAGACCTTGGGCTGGTTTAATAACCACGGTGCGTTACAAAATCTTGAATCACAAGTCGTGCATGTGCAAGGTAATTTAACTGTAGATGGGGCGTCTGGAACCATGGCAAATTTATCAGGGTCAGATCCCAACAAAACCCTCACGCTTACAGCCGCAAATGCAAATTTTCCAGAAGTTGGAACACTGGTTCTTGATCAAGGAACAACGAACGAAGAGTACGTAAGTTATATGGATTTCGATGGCACGACGTTCACAGGAGTTGCTAGAATTTCTTCCACAGTCGCAAATCCATCGCACACAAACGGAAGTGCAACCGTCCGTTGGGCGTGGCAACTACCAGCAGGAGTGGCAGGGAAGGCGAGAACAGCCACGGTTGTAGTAGACGGAGACCTGAATATTCAGTATAATATCTTCAGCACTCCTCCTTCGAATCCGGCGAGTATTAAGGAAGTTCCAACCATCGCTTTCATTGTTAGAGGTAGTGTCGCTATTGATAAGAGCGTGAATAGGGTTGATGCAGCTTTCGTAGTATTGAGTAAAGATTCAAGCGCAAATCCTGCGTACGACGAGAATAATCTAGGTCAGACGAATGGCGGCATCTTCGATACCGGTGACGATGTTGCCCTCTGTGATGCTGTGACGAAGAAGTGCAACCCCTTGAAAATCAAGGGTATGCTGTTTGCCCGGCAGTTTAACTTTCTGCGTGTAGGTGACCAAAACCTCGAGTCCCCTGGCGAGCAAGTGACCTTTGACTCCAATCTGCTGCTGAATCCACCACCTGGGCTTGGTGACCTGACCAAAGTCCTCCCCCGGATTACCCGCATCAATCAGT
>CAZBMC010000037.1:0-9156 GCA_964493065.1 uncultured Gammaproteobacteria bacterium | reverse complement strand
CTGGCTTCGAGAAGTGCCACGGCAATGGCCGCAGTTTGGTGATTGTGCGGACCACCTTGGAGGCCGGGGATAATGGCTGAGTCAATTTTCTGCGCCAGGTTTTTCTTCGCGTCTGGGCGAAGGCGATCAGCTACTTTTGGCACGAGAATCATGGCCCCGCGTGGGCCGCGCAGAGTTTTGTGTGTGGTGGTCATCACCACGTCTGCGTAGGGGACAGGGGACGGGTGAACGCCAGCCACCACCAGGCCACTAATGTGGGAAATATCGGCCACGAGGTATGCGCCAACCTCATCTGCAATTTTGCGGAAGGCGGCAAAGTCAATAATTCGCGGGTAGGCCGTGGCTCCGCACATGATCAACTTCGGTTTCACTTCCATAGCTTTGGCGCGGATCGCATCGTAGTCCAGGCGGTGCGTTTCCGGATGGACGCCGTACCCTGCGCTTTGGAAAAATTTGCCAGACACGTTCAATTTGTACCCGTGCGTCAGGTGGCCGCCTTGCGCCAAGTCCATACCCAGGATAGTGTCGCCGGGCTCCAGCAAGGCAAAGTAAATAGCCAAGTTCGCTGGCGAACCAGAGTAGGGTTGGACATTGGCATGTTCTACGCCAAACAGTTTCTTGGCGCGTTCCCGTGCGAGTTCTTCCACTTGGTCAATCACCTGGTTGCCGCCGTAGTACCGGCGGCCGGGGTAGCCTTCGCTGTACTTGTTGGTCAGGACGGAGCCCATGGCTTCCATCACGGCCTGGCTGGTGAAGTTTTCCGACGGGATCATTTCTAAACCTTCGCGTTGGCGGGCGAGTTCCTGTTGGATGAGTTCGGCAATCGTGGGGTCGGTTTGTTGGAGGGTGGACATACAGGGAGTGTATACACTTGGCTGTAGTTGTACAAGTAGTTATGTGGTAAAATTTTCGTATGGATCAAGAATCGACTAAACAAGCATATAAGTGGAAATACGTTCCAGCCGAAGCAAATGGATTGAAAAGGCAATCTTACGATAAAGTTTTCGGAACTTTTTCCCATCGAGATAAGATTGTGCACATCTTTGGAAAACCAGTTGAATATTCAATGGATGCATCTGGGCTTGCTATAGCGTCACAAGGAAAGATTAAATTCTATCCTTGGAAAATTTTTTCCAGCTATCTGATGCCTATTGATGTGGAGGCAACGAGAGAAACCTCAGATTTAGGTGAAATTGGTCCTTCGAAAATATACGAAATTGAGATGTCTAGTAGATTTTTTCTACGTTTTAAGTCGCCATGGCATGTGCCAAGACTAAAGTTGGTTTTTGTAAGCCCTTCTGAGCGCGATAGAGTAGTCGAACAAGTAAAAAAATTTTTACCCCATACTGAGCCAATGCATGGGATACTTCATGGAGAAGTTAGTGGACACCCATTGAGTAGTAAATTTTGGTTACAATTTCTTTTGTTTCTTAGTGTGGGGTTACTTGTTCTTGGGGTAGTCGCTTTGGTATTAGTGTTCCTAGTGAGCAAAATGTAACGAAACACAATTTCTTGTCATTGCGAGTTCTGTGTATGGAGGACGTGACAATTTTTTTAAGAAGATTTTGCTGGCCAAACGCAGAGCATGGGTGCAATTGGGGGCGCATTCATCAGTATTTCACATATTAAAAAACGCGCACTCGTGGGTTACGATGTTGCGCGTTGGGGATCAAGAGCGAAAGCAGATGAGCTCGCTTTTTCGAATCGATCAGATTGTTTCGAAGTAGGCTGCAATGGCCGTGTCGTAGTCTCGGGTATGGGCAAATACCTTTTTTGCCATGCGTTTCCGGAATTCCAGGCTTGTGGTGCCGCCATGTTCTTGCAGTTCTTCAATAAGGAGGGGGTAATCATCCGGATCGACAATGACGCAAACCCACGCAAAATTTTTGGCGGCGGCACGGAGCATGGACGGTCCGCCAATGTCGATGTTCTCGATCGCTTCGGCTTCAGTTACACCCGGTTTTGCCACGGTTTCCTTGAACGGGTACAGGTTCACAATAACAAAGTCTATACCGTCGTAGCTGTACCCTGCTTGGCGCATTTGTTCGATATCTTCGGGAACATCACGGCGCTGCAGTATGTTGGCAAACACCACTGGGTGCAGAGTTTTCACTCGGCCATCCATAATTTCCGGAGCGCCAGTGAAGGCCGAGACCTGCGTGGATCCAATGTTCTCTTTCTGTAGTGCCAGCAGCGTTCCACCCGTCGACAAAATGTTGACTCCATGCAGCCTGAGTGCTCTTCCGAGTTCACACAGACCTCGTTTGTCCGAAACGGACACGATTGCATTTCTCATTCTTCCTCCTAGGGTTGTGAAATAACTATGTCGTTTCTTTGGCCACACCTTAGCATGGCAATCGTCGTTGTCAATAAAAAAACGCGCAGGGCTATTTAGGCAGCTGCGCGTTGGGGATCAAGAGCGTTGATACGATCTGCAATGCGTTCGGCGATGGCTTGCCAAGCTTCACGCGTGTTGCCATGTTTGGCAATGATGTCGTCCCACTCCACTGGGTCGCCGAAGCGGATGAGCGGACGACGGAGTACACCAGTGAACCGAGGGAACCATCGAGCGAGGTTGGAAACGCCTGGGCTGCCGCCGAACATCTTTTCCACCCCGCCAATGAATACGGGAATCACCAGTGGCTTGGGTTCTGGAGCCCTAGCGAGGATGACGCCAATACCTGGGCGGATAGGGTGTGCAGCTTCCGAACCAAGCGGCTGGAAAGACCGACGACCGCTAGGGAAAATGTGCACATTCGCTTCAGGCAGAAGTCGCAGGACGCTGTGCATCACCTTGGCATCCTTGCGGCCCGGTGCGACGGGTAAGGCATGCAGGCAAGCAAGGACGAACCGGATGAACTTCGTGGTGAAGTAGTTCTCCGATGCGGCTAAGTGGTACGGCGCCACCGACGGCCAGAACAGCATTTCTGGGAAGTAGGCGATAATCCCAACGACGAAAGAATCAAACATGGTTCGGTGGTTGGAGACAATAATGACATTTCTCCGATCCAGCCAGGTACGGCCTTTGCGAGCTGCTTTGAACTTTGCCTTTCCTACCACTTTTGGCCAATTCAGCACACGGATGAAAAGAAAGCCGAACCACCCGACCGTGATGAGCACGAGGTACGCTAGCCAGAGCTTTGGACGCTCTGCCCACCAGCGTTTGGTAAAGATCTGTTTCACAAATCACCTCCTTTTGGTGTGGAGGCAGTGTGGCACACCTGTGCCGGAGGTCAAGGTGGCTTAGGGCTGCAGCCCGATTTTTTTGGTTACTTCGTCCAGGGTTTTTTCTGCAACTGTTGACGCTTGGGTATTCCCTTCACCCAGGATTTTTAGGAGTTTCTTGGGGTTGTCCAGGTAGTCTTGGCGTTCCTCGCGGAAGGTCGCAAAGGTACGTTCCAGAATCCCAGCCAGTTCACTCTTCAAATCCGCGTAGCGAATGGTGCCAGCAGCTTCTTCATGTGTAAAGTGCTTGGTTGCTGCATCGTCAAATTGCTCCAGGATGGTTAGTAAGTTTTTGACACCAGGATTTTCCTCACCACCTTTTGTTGCCGTGACGGCGCGGGCGAGCTTCTTCGTAATAACCTCAGCATTGTCTGCCAGGTTGATGACGTGCTGATCACCCAAGGACTTACTCATTTTTTTCGTCGGTTCCAGCAAGCTCATGACTTTGGGGGTGGGTGTAAGGATTGCTTTGGGTTCCGGGAAAGTCTTGCCAAACCGGGTATTGAAGCGGCGGGCGAGCGTGCGGGTCAGTTCCACGTGCTGCACCTGGTCCTGGCCTACTGGCACGCCAAAAGGTTTGTAGAGCAAAATGTCCGCGACCTGCAGCACCGGGTAGGTGAAAAGCCCCACGTTCACATTGTCTTTCTGGCGGGCAGCTTTGTCCTTGTACTGGGTCATGCGCTCCAGTTCACCCATGGGCGTGAGCGTGTTGAAAATCCAGGCCAATTGGCTGTGGGCAGGAATGGCGGACTGGAGGAAGATTGTGGACTGTTTGGGATTCAAGCCCAGCGCCAGGAAGGTTGCGGCCACTTCCAAAATGTCCTGAGTTTTTTGCTTCGGCTCAAAATTTTCCGTGAGAGAATGTAGGTCGGCAATGAAGAAGAAGCACTCATACTTGCCGCTGTCCTGCAGGTCAACGAAGTTTTTCAATGCGCCCAGGTAGTTGCCCAGGTGGAGCTTGCCGGTGGGTTGAATGCCAGAAATGATGCGCGGTTTGGACATGAGGATAGTATAGCAAGAGAAAACGTAGGTGCAGAGCTTGCTCTGCTGGGGGGGGCTGCAATCAGGCAGGGTCTCATACTTGTAGTATTTGGGTTTACCACCTTTTCTGCCGGCAGAAAAGGTGGCGCCAAAAGACCGCTGGGGGTTTCCGATTCGCTGGTGTTCAACAAGCTCCGTAGTACGCGTTAGTGGCTCAACGAAAACCCCCAGACCCCCGTAACGCGAAAAGCACGTTATAGTAAAGGAGAATAGTAAGAACGTTTATCCAAAACCCCCGCCTCTAAATTGAGACGGGGGAGTGTTGAGTAAAGTCATTTCTTGCAATTACACATCCAGAATCACTGGGATGATCATAGGGCGTCGTTCGGTCTTCTGGAAGAGGAACGTGCCCAGGCCATCGCGGATGCGGGCACTCAGCAGACCTTCATTCACGCCGGTGCGCGGGTCAACATCTTTCAGCAGGTGCTGCACCTTCTTCTTAATTTCCTCCAGGAGCCGGGTATTGGTCTTGGCGTAGACGAAGCCGTGGGTAATGATGTGCGGGTCATTCACTAGCCTCCCGGTGGACCGGTCAACTTTGGCAATGACCACAACCATGCCATCGCTGGCCAAGGTCTGGCGGTCACTCAGTACGACGTTCGAGACATCGCCGACACCCAGCCCGTCCACAAAGACGTAGTCCGTCCGGACTTTCTGGGGGTAGAGCTTGGGTTTCCCGTTGGTGAATTCCAGCACGTTGCCATTGTCTAGCACAAAGGTTTTCTCCTTGGGGAAACCTTCGCGCACAGCCAGCTTTTGCGCTTCCTTCAGGAAGTAGTGGTTGGCGTACACCGGCAAGAAGAAGGTGGGCCGAATTTGCTTCAGCACAGTCATCATATCCGCGGCAGTGCTGTGGCCGGAGGTGTGCACGTCCATGATGTCGCTGTGGATGACGTTGTCCGTGAGTCGGTACAAGTTGTCCTTCAACCGCTGGATCGTTCGTTCATTCCCGGGGATGACCGAAGAGGAGAAGACAATCGTGTCGGTCTTCCGAATTTTTACCGTTCGGTGGTCACCATTCACAATTCGAGACAGCGCGGCATTGCTCTCGCCCTGGGCGCCCGTGCAGAGGATAATCACGCGGCGGTCGGGGTAGTCATGAATCCGGTCAATGGGAATCAGCAATTCTTTTCGCATCTGGATGTAGCCAAGCTGCTTGGCAATTTCCACATTGGTTTTCATGCTGAACCCATCCAAGGCCACCTTCTTGCCCAGCTTCTGGGCAAACTCCAGCAGGTGCTTAATGCGCTCCAGCTGACTGGAGAAGGTGCCAATGATGAGTCGGCCGGGTGCTTCGCGCACCAGTTTTTCTAGGTTGGCGTACATCACCCGTTCGGGCACGCGCTCCTTGGAGCTCATGGAGCCCAAGGATTCCAGCATGAGGATCGATGGCTTGGGTACGTTCCGCAGCTGCGAGTACTCAATGCTCTGCCGGCCCACCGGGTCTTTCTCGTACGTCCAGTCACCCGGGTGGATGACTGAACCGTGGGGGGTTTGGATGACCACGCCTACCGCATCCATAATGGAGTGGTCCACGGGGAAGAAGCTAATCTGGAACGCGCCCAGGCGCAACCGATCCGTCACCTTCTTAATGACAATGGTGCGCAGGTTTTTGGCCGCGCCTTTCTGGTAGTCGTCCACGCGGTGTTTGATCATGGCCAGGGTTAGCGGTCGGCCCACAATCTGCGGGTAGCCCAGCTGCTCCAGGAGAATGGCAGATGCGCCAATGTGGTCCAAGTGGCCATGGCTGAAGATCACCCCACGGACGCGGCGCTCTTTACCCTTCAGGTAGGAGAGGTTGGGGATGATGTAGTCTACCCCCGGCATGTCCTCCTCCGGGAATTGGACGCCCATGTCCAGGATGATGATGTCATTCCCGTATTCAAAGATGGTGCAGTTACGCCCCACTTCTTCGTTGCCGCCAATGGGAATAATCCGCAAGCTGTCCTTGGGCGGGAGGTTGAGCGAGGGTTGTGGCCGTACGAAGCGGCGGGTTGGTGTTGGTCGTTGTCGTCGATTTTTTGGCATGTTGATGAAGTAAACAGTTTCGAGAGTTGCAGGCGTTGCCTACAGAAAAAAGTTGAAATGATGAGTGAACGTGATTGTGGTGCTGAAGAGAGTGGTGGGGTAAAGCGAGTCTGCCGTCAATTGTCACGCAAAGTTGTGAATTCAGATGGCTTGCCAGCCGTAGCCCAAGAATAGACGTTGTGCCCTCCTACGCTCGGAAGCTTCGGAGGACAGCCTTCGCCCTCGTCAAAGCCCGAGGGCGAAGGCTGGTGCCGGAGAGAGGACTTGAACCTCCATGGGATTGCTCCCACACGGCTCTGAACCGTGCGTGTATACCAATTTCACCACTCCGGCGTAGATTGCACACGTACCTGAGAATGGAAGCGCACGGGAAAATTTCTCAGGCGGAAAGCTCTGATACTACCAGGGATAGACCATTCTGTCAAGTCTGCCTGCCTGTATAGTACCGCGATGCTGGGGACTCTTCTAGTGCTCCTTGCTGGTATCAGTGAATGGAGAACTAGGTTTCGGTGTTGAAGCGAGTGGAGTTATAGGGTGGCGTTGTAGGGATAGCCCATGCCCCTACCCTCTATCCATACTCGCCGCTATACCACGAACCCAAACCTAACTAAGGGTTCCACCCCGCATGCGGGCGGGGATTTCTTTCTGCGGGGTGTCGCCCCCGCAATCTTATTTTCAATGACTGACTTGGTGCTTAGGGGTTCCACTTCCACACCCGCTGCGTTTCTACGTACCACTCGGTGGCATTGAGAAAGCGCTGGCCACCCGCGAGGATGGTTGGTGCTGCTAAGGTGCGCACATCCTTCTTGGTGACAAGGTTGGCAAAAGGTTGGTACAGGAAAATTGCCGGTGCTTCTCGGCTGACAATGGATTGCACCGTGGTATACGCTTTGGCGCGGTCTGCGTCAGTAACGTTTGCCTTGCGGGCACTGGTGAGCGCTTCATCCAGTTCTTTACTGTAGAAACTCGTGAGGTTCAAGCCGGGATCAAAGCTCTGCGTGGAGTGCCAGAAGGGGTAGAGGTCCAAACTACTGTCGTACCGATCTGCGTACAAGAGTGCGGAAAAGTTGCGCTCCTTCACAATATTTTTCCCCAGCGTCAATGGATCAACCAGGTCCACAGTCGCAATGGCACCAATGTTTTTCCACGCGTTCACAATTTCTTCGGCTGCGGCTTTGTACTCAGCAACATCCGGGACGGTTAGGGCAAAACGGAGTTCGGCATTTTTCTTCTTCCGAATCTCGCCTTCCATTTTCCACCCAGCATCTTCCAGTCGTTTCACTGCGCCAGCCGTATCCGCAGAGCGGGTGGCAAGGTTGGGGTCAGCACCCGGCATACCGGCGAGTACTGGCCCAACAATCACCTGTGCATTATCACCCCGGGCAGTGGCCGCAACAATCTTCGGATCAATAGAATCCCGGAGGGCTGTGCGAATGGTTTGCTCAGCGAAAACGCCCTTTTTCAGGTTCAGGAACACCGCGACGACTTGGGGGGTGGGGAGTGGGACGAAAGTAGCGCCACGGATTTTTTTCGCTCGATCCAGTGCATCAGTATTCAGGAGGCGGACGCCGTCTGCCTCGCTGTTTGCCAGCACGTCAACTGCACCTTCGCTATCCGCAACAAACCGGAGTTTAAGCGTGCTGAGGAGAGCCGGGGTAGCCGCCTCAGGGTAGCGTTCCAAAGTTAGGCTCCGAATGTCGCCGCTCAGCTCCTTCTTCCGAAATTCTTTGAATTTGAAAGGACCATTGCCAATCGGTTTCAAATTGTAGTCAGTGGTGCTCATGGAGGCGGGCGGAATGTCCCCCCAGATGTGCGCTGGAAGAATGCCCACTGACAGGAGCTCTCGGAGCCGGACGGTTGGCGTCTCCAATGTGAGGGTCACTGTTCGTTCGTCCGGGGTGTCTACCTGCATCCCCCGGAAGAGTGTGTACTTTGGGCTTGCGACGTTGGGATTTTGGATTGTCTCAATGGTAAAGCGCACATCATCCGTGGTGAGTGCCGTGCCGTCGTGCCAGTGGAGATTTTCCCGCAGCTTTGCGGTTACGGATTTCCCGTCTTTCGCTTCGGTGATACTCTCCGCAAGGTCGTTTGCATACGTACCATCTGGTTTTTGTCGCAGCAGACCGCTGAAGAGGAGTGGCGTGAGCGCCAGGTCGGTTTCGCTGCTCGCCAGCACGGGGTTCAGGTAGCGAGGTGCACCCATGACCGCTTCAGTGTACGTCCCCCCAACGGTCGGCTCTGGAATCCAGTGCCGGTTGATGTACCGGCCAACCAGCAAGGCAGCAGATCCAAAGAGGACAAGTATGCCTATGCGCAGCGCCCAGGCTTCCTTGGGTTTCAGGTAGCGGAACAGGTAGGTGAATTGATCCCAGTTTGGCCAGCGGGAATGGTTCAGGTTCCGCACCAGCGCATGATCCGCGTCAACCGAAACCGCCGGGGCAGGGGTTGCCCGGTGTCGGAAACGATCCAAGAGATTTTTCCCGACGCGCGACAGCGAAGAAAGAGGGTTGCGCACAAGTCCTGCGTTAAGCCGTATTCGTTCTGAGGATGAGCGTTGCAATAGCCGCGCCTGCGAAGAGGATTGCCAGAATAATGGTAGCAATGAAGAGGACGCGCTCTGCGCCACGCTTGGTCTGGTACACGTTTCCTTCACCACCAAAAACCGCGCCCAAGCCGGCGCCCTTGCTTTGCATCATTATTCCAATCGTGAGGAGCACAGCGGTGACTAGCACCACAATACTCAAAATTCTTTCCCAGTTCATACGTGGATTTGAGTGTACGAATTTTACCCCTACTTGTCAAGGCAGGTGTAATGGTTCAATAGCTTGGAATCACCTGGTAGCCTATGCGTATGTACACAAC
>CAZBMC010000036.1:0-9156 GCA_964493065.1 uncultured Gammaproteobacteria bacterium | reverse complement strand
GTTAGGTACCCCACCCATGCAAGCATTATAGGGGTCTTTCAGCGATTTCCCCAGAGCGTAATTTGAGGCATGTGAGTCGGGGGTCGGGAAACCAGAATAAGACAAATGAGACAGTACTAGGGGGTATCACCGTGTCTCATTTTGACACTTCGGCTGGGAACCCATAAAATTGAAGTGTAAGTGAGATTCTTCATATTATTCAAAAGAGGCGGGTGATTCTATGAAGAAATTATTAATGGGTTTCGCGGTATTCGCCTTTGGCCTCTTTTTTGCGTCAGCCGCCGCAGTACACGCATGGCCATGGTCATCCACCTATACCGTCAATACGTCGGTTTGGCCAGGATACTCCGTTGGCTACCAATCAATCGTCACACTCTACGGTATCAATGGATACTACGGCCATAAGCAAAATACCGATGGCGCGTATGGCAATCACACCCTGAGCTTCGCGAACGTCCCTGGTGGCTCTAGTGTGTACAACCGGATTGACGTCGACCTACTCGATGGCACGCATGCTGAGTACTACAACCAGCATATCTACAACGCCTTCGGTGGAAGCGTCAGCTTTACCTACAACCCGTTGTAAGCATTATCTAGGAGGGGCTCCGGAAATTTCGAACGGAGCCCCTGCGGTTACTTAATGAATACGCAATGATTCGTTTACGAAATTTAAACAAACAGTACGCATCCGGCGGGAAGGTCATTACCCCGGCGAAAGATATTACCGTCGATATCCCCGAGAACCAGTTCGTGGTTATCTTTGGTGAATCGGGATCGGGCAAGTCGACATTACTGAACATGGTCGGCGGCCTCTTGCGACCGGATAGCGGAGAGGTAGAGGTTAACCAAACGAAGCTCGGAACGCTCTCCGCGAATGGCCTCGCAGATTACCGAAATGTGAAGTGTGGTTTCGTCTTCCAGAGTTACAATCTTATTCCCTATCTCACAGCGGCGGACAACATTGTCTTCTCGCTGATGTTGAAGAACTGGAAGAAACGCTCAGCAGAGCGTCGTGCTGACGAGGTACTGGCACAGCTTGGCATGTCTTCAAAGCGGTTGAGTAAGCCCAACACGATGTCTGGGGGCGAACAGCAGCGGGTAGCCCTCGGGCGCGCCATCGCGCACAAGCCTAGCCTCATTCTCGCCGACGAGCCAACTGGAAACCTCGATGAACGGAACGCCGATGAAGTACTCCGTCTCCTCGCCGACCTCCATACGCAGTACCATGCAACGATTCTCGTCGCGTCGCACAGCGAAAAAGTGAAACGGTATGCAACCCTAACCTTGGCGCTGCGGGACGGGAGTCTCCAGCAGAGACAGGACCTATGAATACCCGCGGGTACCTCGAGTATGCTCTCAAAGGCCTAACGGCGCGTGCTGGACGTCTCCTCATTATCGCCGGCATCCTTGCCGTGAGTACTATTCTCGTCATGACGTTGAACGTGGGCGTCCGGGTCTTCCAGCAAATTGAGCTACAGTCACTCAATACCCCACGCGTCTTCACCTCTGTGGAGATCAACACGGAGAACCTCACCTCGCAATCTGGCTCGCAGCAAATTGCGCCGCGGCATTTCACTGACGCTGACTTCCAAGCCGTTTTCACAGATCCGCGCGTGAAGCTCATCAATGCACACATTTATACGCTCGCAAATAAGCTATCACTCTCAGGGAAGGAGATCCTCGACCAAGGCATCATTAAGGATGTGCCGAAGGAGTTTAAGGATAACGTTACGCTCGCGGCCGGCCGGAATATTGCAGGAGCGAAAGAAGCGATTGTCGGTGAAGACTTCCTAAATTTCTCTAATATCCACCTCTCTACCGATCAGGTACTCGGAAAGGAAATCACATGGCAGGTGCCGAATTTGATTGATACAACAAAAAGTACCTCCTACACCTTTACCATCGTCGGGGTAGAGAGTAAGAATGATATCGACGCGGATACAATTCGAGTCTCTGAGGCTGACGCGCGCATCATGTACAACACTTCAAAAAATCTTGACCCTACGAAGGAAGTCTCCCGCCTCAGTGCGGCGAATATGATCGTTCAGCTACGCTCATCACAGGATGTCGCGCAATTCTCCAAAGACTGGAAGGCAAAGGGGTACTACATTACGAATAGCCAGGACACCATTGACCTCATTCAGCAGTCGTACCAGCGCTACCAAGAGTACATTTACGCTTTCTCCGGCATTGTGCTGGTCATCATTGGGCTCATCGTGTTCTTGGTTATGAACCTTACCGTGCGAGAGCGCTATAAGGAAATTGGAGTCATGAAAGCAATTGGCGCCCGGAATCGAAGTATTGGTTTGTTCTACGTTATTCAGGGTACACTCCTTTCATTGCTCGGCACCCTTCTCGGAACGCTTGTGTTCGTCGGGGTCGTGGTGGCCATTCGACAAGGGCTCTTTCACGGTATACCGAATGAACTCCAAACAGCATCCATTAGCTGGGCGACGGTGCTGCTTTTCAACGGAATCTTCCTCATTTTTGCCATTATTGGTTCAGCGGTGCCGGCCCGCAAAGCCGCTCAGCTCGACCCCATTGAAGCAATCTCCGCTCTCTAAAGTAACCCCAAGCACTATGCTCTACGGCATTCTCCTCATCGCTCTCCTCCTTGGCTTTCTTGTGGTAGCTGTATACCTCCTGAAAAAAAGCCCACTACTTCGCGGACAAAAAATTACATGGGGGGTGCTATCGGTGTTTTCTTGGTTTGGATTTTTCATCGCAGTCATACTGCTTTACTCGATGGTGAACCCGAATGGCTTTCGTCTCCGACTCGGGCACTACCTCATGAATAAATTCTCTACTCCTCAGGACACCATTGGCCGACTGACGCTGCAAAATGCAAACGGAACGTACGAAGTCTTCCCGAAGAACAAAGAGCAGAAACCCATCGGTATCTACTCAGCTGGGCAGCTCCGCAGCGGTACCCTTAGCAACGGCCAGGTGACCGTTGAGCCTGGGAATGACATGAGAGTTGGGCTCGGGTACCTGCTCTTCGGGAAATAACATAGCTACTTCCGGGTTTGACGTCGGTTATCCTTATCGACCAAATTCTTGAGTTCCTCTTCTCCCTCGACGCCCCGTAGCCGTCCCGAGAGGAACCCGAGCCGGTAGGAGATCCCGTCGCTCATCAGGCGCCAGTTGGTCTGCTTGAGGGTTTGCTCCAGGAGCTTCTTGAGGCCCTGTTTACTCTCATACTCGGCGCGGCCCACTTTGGCATCTTGGGTCGCGAATTCCACAATTACCCCACGGCCAAACTCTGGTTTCCCCAGGACGAAGTTCGTGTACCCCGCCTTCTGGATGATGGGACTGAGCGTAGTCTGGAGATCAGCAATAGGCAGGGTTTTGATCTTCGCCACAACATCCATCGCGTCCGGGTTGTACGTTAACCGAACTTCGACTGCGTGTCTCCGGCTGCGCGCAACTTTGCCGCCACCTGTTCTTCAAATTTTTGTGCGACCCACCACCGACACCGTTCCACCGTGTCATGGTCGTAGAGGGTAGCATAGTAGGATTCGTCTTTGAGGTAAGGCATAGAATCTGTTGGTCAAAAGACCTGCTTACTATAGCGAGTTCTTGGGGTTTGCGCCCGTGCTCCATTGACCTCCTTGGCCGTTGTGGTATACTCCACCTGTAGCTTAACAACTCGATACCCGCGCCGACTGCGTCCCATGAACGATGCAACACCCTCATGAAACGCCAGCCATTGTCGACGGCGGGAGGCGGCAGACCTGCCGCAACCCAGCACTTGCTTCGAGACAAGCACTCCTTCTGAAGCTGGAAAGAGGCTTGAAATTAACGCATGAAACACTTGGGTTCCTAGGATTTCGTTTCCAGGGAGCTTTTTTCATTCGTTAATTCCATGCCTCTTTTTGTTTTGTTCCCGCAAGAACGCATGGAGGAAAGTTACATGTGCTATGAGTACGAACCCTCTTACGGTCCGCTACGTCAATGCGGACGAGCTTAAGCCCAGTGCGTATAATCCGCGCAAATGGGACGCCCAGGCCATCAAGGACCTGACCGAGAGCGTCAAACGCTACGGCCTCGTCGATCCTATTCTCTGTAACGGTGCACCAAACCGCTACCAGGTGGTGATCGGCGGTCACTTCAGGCTGAAGGTGGCGAAGGACCTCGGCATGGCCAGCGTGCCAGTGATCTACCTCAATATCCCGGATGTCGAGAAAGAGAAAGAACTCAATGTCCGCTTGAACAAAAACACAGGGGCCTGGGATATGGACCTCCTGGCGACCCTGGACGAGCGTTTCCTGGCAGACATCGGCTTCACCTCGGAGGAGCTGGATGACATCTTCGCCGTATCAGCCTTTGCAGAGCTGGCCGACCCAACGGTAACGACCAACGCAAGCGCCAACAACAGCACAATCTTCATCAGATTCTTCATGTGAACGAACTCCTTTACATGTTTTGTTTACGGTTCATGATTTTCGAGTGCTCAGCCAATGAAATCAGCAGGACTCCTCCTTTCTTTTGCTGCATTGGCAGGTAGCAATCGATTTTTACTTTTTGGGGAGAAGCTATTGTATCAGCTGCCGATTTTCGTGTCAAGGAAAGAGCGCACGCCGACTAGAGAAAAATCAAAAAATACCGTAAAATAAGAATAATTCTAGATTTCATCTCTCCACATTATGAGCAATGTAAGGGAGGAACGGGAGCTTGTTGAGTTAGAGAACGGCCCCTGCCTCGAACCCACTACTATCCTATGGCACGTATAACCAAACACCATGTCGCACTATTAGTCGCTATTTTTGTCGTCGCTATTCTGTTGCGCGGCCTCTACCTCGGGCAGATCCCACCTGGCATCCACCCGGATGCGGCCGCGAATGCCCTTGATGCCTGGCGTGCGTTTACGACGCACCATCACCAGGTTTTCTACGAAGCCAATTTTGGACGAGAGGGACTCTTCATCAATCTGGTCTCGTATTCATTCCAGCTGTTCGGCCCGACGATTGTGGCCTACAAGTTGCCCGGCGTGCTCATTGGCCTTATTTCCGTGCTCGGTATGTATGTGCTCGGAACGTTGGTTGGACGGCGTCGGACGGTAGGGTTATTCGCCGCCTTCTTCATGGCCATTTCGTTCTGGATGATCCTATTTGAGCGGACGGGTCTCCGGGCTATCGTCTCAGTTTCATGCGTCATTTGGACATCCGCCTTCTTTCTGCTGGCACTCCGCCACCGTCGTTGGTACTGGTACGCGCTCACCGGACTGTTCCTGGGTCTGGGACTGAACACATATATTTCTTTTCGACTGATGCCGCTCATCCTCCTGATAGGGTTTCTGTACCATACGTGGCTCCAGCGAAAAATTGCCCGGGTGCCACTGCGGGTGACGTGGCGCAACCATCGCGGCATCATCTGGACGGTACTTGTTGCCGTCGTCGTAGTTTTGCCGTTAGCGCTGTACTTTTTCCACCACCCATCATACATCATGGGCCGAGCAGACGAGGTTTCCGTCTTCAGCCAGTCCCACTCATTGCAACTCTTAGCAAGAAGTACGCTCGCGAATTTATCGATATTCACGTTCTACGGCGATCCGAACTGGCGACACAACATCGCAACGCAGCCACTGCTCGATCCACTGCAGTCAGCACTCTTTCTAGCGGGCATTGTCATCGTGTGGCTCCGAGCGCGACGCATTCAACAATCGACGAACCCCGAGGCAATCTACGATGCAACGACTGGAGTCTACTTGCTCGTATTGCTTGGCTGCATGATCATCCCTGCAGCGACCACGTACTCCCCAGGTGGGATTCCGCATGCCTTACGTATTATTGATACGGCACCTGCGGTCTACATGCTCGTTGCGATAGCAGCGAGCGTGCTCTTCGAATGGTGCTGGCGAAACTTCAGTACCCAGCGGCAACGCATTGTACTGATTACCGGTGCTGTGTTGGTGTGTATGACCACCCTGACCGCCGTCAATTACTTTTCTGCACGGTGGGGTCTCAATCGCCAGGTAGCCCATGAATACAGTCAGGATTACACGAGGGTCGCAACATATATAAATGACCAAGCGCGAACGGGAAAGCGCATCTACGTGGTCAACACGAGCAGCGAGGTGGAATTCTTGACCATTGCGACAGCTAACATTCTCCGAGCCTCTTCATTGCAAGTAGCTGATATGAATTCGTTCCACCCGGACACCGTTGTCGTGACGACGGGCCAAGCAGTAGACCAAAAAGCTGTTGACGATTTGCGGCAACACGGCTGGTCTGGCGTCGCGAACCTCGATCTCGGTGAAGGTGGGCATCCCATTTATGTTCTGGTCCACTAGGCAACTTAGCTATGGAGGTCGCCCCAAAGTACGTTGCAGAGTTCAAACGGATATACAAGAAGGAGTACGGTAAGGAGTTAAACGACGCGGAAGCGTACGATGGCGCGAGCCGCCTGGTGCAGTTAGCAGAAATTGCCCTTGATCTGGCGTACACGGATCACCGACGGAAACTCCGGTTGAAGAAAGAGCCGCGTGGGTTTCGCCTGGAACCAGAGTCGACCTATACCTGTTGCATCTGCTATGAGTTGATTGCTGGAGAACAAACTTGGTACGACAAGTATGGTATTAAATGCCTACCGTGTCAGAAAGCCTTGGAACGTCGGGTCATCCCTGCGTACGTGTGCACAGAGGGGAAGCACACGCCCATTATTACCAAAGACCTGTACGACCAGGCCCTGGCCCAGCTCAAGCGCGACCAGATTGTCCGGGAGAATAAGGAGTTCGCCTTCACCAAGCTCTTCACCTGCGGGTACTGCCAGTCCGGGATTAGTGCCGAGGAGAAGTACAAACAACTCAAAGACGGGACGAGCGCCAAGTACGTCTACTACGGTTGCAGCCGGGCTCGGGATCGCAACTGCAAGAACAAGTACATCCGAGAGGAAGAGCTCATCCAGCAACTCCTGGGTATTCTGGACCAGGTGAACCTCAACGAGCTGGGCATGCGGCACAAGCTGGAAGAGGAGATCAAACGGTTCAACAAGTTCAATAGGGTGGTGAAGGGCGCCAAAGCAGATGAGCTGCCTGAAGAAGCTGAGGTCAACGTCCGGAAGTACGCCAAGTACCTCCTCAAGGGAGGGAGTGTAGTAGAGAAGCGAGAACTCCTGGCGAACCTGCGGAGTCGGCTGGTGTATAAGGATAAGGCAGTGACTCTACGTATTGAATGAGTGGGAATTACTTTCCTGTAGGACTCCCTGCATAAATATTGTATGTCGCCAGTCCGGTAAACTCTCGAACACTTTGAGAAAATCGGTCACGAATACGTTTTTCCAATAACCCATAGGCTGCATCAACATCTACCAATACTTCGGGCATCGGCTGCAATTCTGGGACCTTCAAAATCTGCTGAACCTGTTTTAGGTTGGTTGCTCCGCACTGGCACAAAGCCACGGAGGGCTGCTGTAATGCCCACCAAATAGCTAAAGTTGAAACATTGATGTTTGCATCGGCGGCAATTGGTTGAAGGGACTCTCCTACCCAGGCGCCAATTTCACGAACCACATTCTCCCGGAACTCGGGCTTACGTCTCCGTAAGTCGTTTTCACCGAGTGCTAATTTCTTGAGTACCGAGTCAGTTAATAGACCACGGTCCAACACTTGGTAGGCAATAACGCCAATATTGTTCGCTTTACAGTAATCTTGAAAAGCTGATGGAAGGTCTTGGTTAATGAGACTAAAACGATTTTGTACAAACTCAACTGAGCCAGACGCATTGTACTCCTGGAGCTGTTCCAAGGTAACGTTCGAAACCCCGATGTGCTTAGCTTTGCCGACCTTCTTGATTTCCTCTAGAGCACGCATGGTCTCTGTAAATGGGGTTTCCGGGTCAGGCACATGAGAAATATACAAATCAACGTAGTCCAAATGAAGCCGTCGTAAGCTTTCGTCACATTCTTTGAGGACATCATTGTATTTCCCAGATAACCGGAGCTTCTCGCCATCCCGAACGTGACCGCAGCTTGTGTTAATGAAGAAGCGATCGCGTGGGTACTTCGTAAGCAACTCGCCGAGTAGCTCCTCCACCTTACCAAGCCCGTACGTTGGTGCGGTGTCAATGTACCGCCCGCCACCGTTCAGATAAGCATCTAGAATACTTCCCGCCGTCTTCCCGTCTACGGGTGTGAACGGACTAGCAAATGGGAAGGTGCCGAGGCCAATACCATTAAGGAGTTTCATAGAAATAAACAAATGGGAAGTATGCTAATAGTATTACGGGTAACCGGTTACAGCAATGTGACTTGCGCTGGTTTTCTTTGATAGATAGGTGGATCCTTAATCTCAAACTGTTTATTGAGCAACAAGACGAAAGGACCGTGGTCCGATCCCTGAACCTCCCGCCGCATGAGCGTGTCTTCAATTGCGCCCGTTAAGTTTTTTGATACGAAAATATAGTCAATCCGCCAGCCCATGTCCCGCTCTCGCGCGTCGAGGGCGTACGGCCACCAGGTGTAGGCTTGCTTTTCGGGGTACTTCTTCCGAAATGTATCCACGTATCCTAGGCTGGTCAGGGTATCGAGCTGCTCCCGTTCTTTGGGTGTGAACATGGTATTATTCTCGTTCTGCTTGGAGTAGCACAGGTCGAGGTGGGTGTGGGCAATATTGAAATCGCCCGTAAGGATCACCTCTTTCCCCGCGACGTCTCGAAGTATAGGGAAAAGCTTTGCGTAGACGTCTAGTTTGTAGTCGAGGTTCTCTTTCATCCTACCCCCGTGGGGAATGTAGAAGTTAAACAACGTAAAATCCTGGAAGGTGAGCTTCAGACACCGCCCCTCGTCATCAAACCTCGGTATGCCCAATACTGTATCCACGGTGACGGGTTTCACTTTGGTATAGACCGCAACCCCGGCGTACCCTTTTTTCTTAGCCGAATGGAAGTACGCGTAGTATCCATCAATTTGGGTGTACTCCTCAGTCAGTTCGTTGCTATCCGCTTTGATCTCCTGGAGGCAGACGATGTCAGGATTTTCCTTCTTCAGCCACCCAAGAAAAGCGGTCTTGAAGACCGACCGAATACCATTGACGTTCCAGGTGACAATCTTCATCTCTATCGAAGTTATAAGTGGCGGAAGGTGTAGGATTCGAACCTACGAGGGCTATTAACCCTAACGGTTTTTCCGCCAAAGGCGGATCCCGCTCCGCGGGACAAG
>CAZBMC010000035.1:0-9310 GCA_964493065.1 uncultured Gammaproteobacteria bacterium | reverse complement strand
CTCCCCCAGCTTCGCCGGGTCTACCGGCCACAGCACCAATCGGAAAATCGGTCATCCGACGGGAAACCACGCCGCCGCTGGAACCGCCGCCGCATCCTCAAAGTTGCGGGTCTTGTGGTTGGCGCGGGATTTCTCTGTGGTGTCATTGTGGTCGTGGCGGCCTTTGCCTGGTTCAGCCGTGAGCTGCCAGATCCAAACCGCATCAAGGACCGAGCGGTTGCCGTCAGTACAAAAATCTATGCCCGGGATGGCTCCACGTTGCTCTATGACGTGCACGGTGACCAGAAACGCTCGCTAGTGAAGCTCCAGGACATTCCGGAGCACGTTCGCCAAGCAACGATCGCCCTGGAAGATAAAGACTTCTACAAGCACGGCGGAGTGAGCATCCGGGGCTTGGTCCGCGGCGTTGTGCTCGACACTTTCCGCGGCCGCGCCACGGGTGGATCGACGATTACCCAGCAGTTCATCAAGAATGCCGTACTGACGTCGGAGCGTAAAATCTCCCGAAAATTGAAGGAGATCATCCTCGCGTACGAACTGGAACGGAAATTTAGCAAGGATGAAATTCTCCAGCTCTACTTCAACGAAATTCCGTACGGCAGTACTGTCTACGGCATTGAGGCGGCAAGCCAAACGTTCTTCCGTAAACCTGTGCAGAAACTGACGATTGCGGAAGGCGCACTCCTGGCGGCAATCCCCCAGCGGCCGACCTACCTCTCACCTTACGGCAACCATATTGAAGACCTTATTGGCCGGCAGCAGTACGCACTGCAGCAGATGAAAGACCAGGGGTTCATTACCCAAGAAGAGTTGGATACAGCGCTGAAGGTGGATATGAAGAAAGCTATTCAACCCAAGTCTGAGCAAATTCTGGCTCCGCACTTTGTCCTGATGGTGAAGGAAGAACTCGCTGATCGTTACGGTGAAAACTTACTGGAGCGGGGTGGCTTGCGCGTGACCACGACGCTGGACTGGAAAATGCAGCAGGCTGCGGAAAAAGCCATTACCGATGTTGGGAACAAGAACGTCAAACGGTACGGGGCCAATAATGCCGCTTTGGTTGCTATTGACCCAAAAACAGGGCAAGTGAAGAGCCTCGTCGGTTCGCGAGATTACTTCGACACCAAGAATGACGGGAATGTGAATGTCGCAACCCGTGAACGAAACCCAGGCTCTTCTTTCAAGCCAATTATTTACACTAGCGCTTTCCTGAAGGGCTACAGTCCAGATACCATGCTTTTTGATTTGAAAACGAACTTCGGCGGCAACCCAGCGTACACCCCTAGTAACTACGACGGTGGAGAGCGCGGACCAGTGACCATGCGGAAGGCCCTCGCGGGCTCGCTCAACATCCCCGCAGTGAAAACTCTATACCTGGCTGGGATTCCAGACACACTTACCTTAGCCCGCAAGCTTGGCTACACCACGCTCACAGACCCTGACCGCTACGGCCTGGCGCTCGCATTAGGTGCAGGTGGGGTGAAGCTCATCGAACACACGAACGCGTTTGCGACGTTCGCTGCTAATGGCACCCACCGGCCTATCGCGACAATTCTGAAGGTCGAAGATAAGAATGGGAAGGTGCTGGAGCAATTCAAAGATCGGCCAACAGAGGCTGTGGATAAGGACGTCGTTGCCAACCTTCTCAGTGTTCTGACGGACAATGAGGCGCGGAGCTTCATCTTCGGCTCTCGATCACAGTTAATTCTGCCTGACCGCACGGTCTTTGCGAAAACCGGGACTACCAACGACTGGCGTGACGGGTGGACGATGGGTGGGACGCCCTCCCTCGTTGCTGGGGTGTGGGTGGGGAACAACGACAACTCAAAGATGGCTCGGGGCGCAGATGGTTCTTTCGTTGCCGCCCCTGCCTGGAATGCTTTCTTACGAGAAGCGCTGAAAGGGACGAAAGCGGAGGGGTACCCAAAACCGCCAACGAACAAAGCAACGAAACCCGTCCTCCAAGGCAAACTCACGGCTGACGTTCCTATTGCCATTGACCGCGTCACCGGACTTCGGATTCCTGATGCGTGCCTCACCACCTACCCCGCTGATTTCCAAACGACAACCACCGTGAAAGAAGTGCACGAAATTCTGTACTACGTGAAAAAAGATGACCCTCAGGGTGACGCACCAACCAATCCTGCTGCTGACCCGCAATTCACTCGGTGGGAAGAGCCGGTGCAGCGCTGGGCTAAAACCAAGGGCTACCTTGCCACCGCGCCCGGGTTGGGTGATTGCAGCTTGCGCGATCCTGGAGCAGCGCCAACGGTAAGCATTACCACCCCAACCCTCAACCAGACCGTGACGTCCTCGCCCCTACCGGTAAGCGTCAGCACTGGTGGCCCTCGGCCAGCGAGCAAAGTGACTTACACTGTGGACGGGAAGGTGCTTGCCGACGTTGCAGTGGGGCCGGACTTTGCCGCGAGTTTGGATCTCACGGGTTTTGAGAGTGGCTTCCACACGTTGGCCGCAACGGTCACTGATAACGTGGAAAATATTGGTACAAGTAGCATCACCTTCAACTACCTTCTCCCCTAAAGAGTCCTTGTGAGAATGAAAAAACAACCAGCGGATCTGGTTGTTTTTTCTTTAACGTTCAATCCTACTGCCGAATGGGCATGAGGAGGTATCGGTACGTTGCTTGGCCTTTACTGGTTTGCTTTGGCAAAATGAGTCCGGGGCCTTTCTCATCATTCAACTCCAGTAAGCACTCTTCCGTTTGCAGCGCGTTCACCCCATCCAAAAGGTAGCGCCAGTTGAAAACAATGCTCCCACCCTTCCCTTGCACTTGCACATCCAAATCAGTTTCACTAGTGCCCACTTGGGCATTCGCGGCATTAAGGTGCAGCTGTTTGCCGTCCGTATCGTAGGTGAGTGTCACATCGTTAATTCCCGCTTTACAGAAGAGGCTCACTTGCCGGATGACCTTAGCAAAAGCAGCGGTTTCCACGGTGCAGCTCGTGGTGAAACTCTCTGGAATAATTTGTGTGTAGTCTGGGAACTGTCCCTCAATGAGCCGGGATACAAGCTCTGTATCCCCAACCACGAAACTCACCTGACTTTCACCCAAGCGGATCACCACATCGTCGGTTTCGGGAAGGATACGGTTTAACTCCTGCATGGTCCGGCTTGGGAGTATCACACTCTGCTCCTCTTTGCTGGTGGGGAGTGGAATAGTCACTTCTGCTAGCCGAAAGCTATCTGTTGCAGCCAGGGTGAGCACTTGGCCCTGCAGGCGCAGGAAAACCCCATTTAACTCCGGCCGCGCGTCATCGGCCGCGACCGCAAAAACTACTTGATTGAGTGCGGTTTTACACACTTTTGCTGGTAAAACAATGGATACCCCACCTTGGACCTTGGGGATTACTGGGAAGTCTTCTGCGGGTAAACCCTTCAGTACTGTTTTTGAGGCACTGCTGGATATGTGTAAATCAGCGTCTTGGAGTTCGCAGGTGACGTTTCCAGATCCAAGGAGGCTAAGGTACTCATGGAGTAGGCGTGCTTGCACAGTAAAACTCCCGGGGACTTCTACTTTTCCCCGTACGTGCGTCGTCATACCAATTTCAAGGTTTGTTGTACTAAGTGTAATCCCATCAGCCTCGGCGGTGATGAGAAGATTTTTGAGAATAGGGAGGGTGGTGGTTTTTCCTGCAATATGACTCACCGCATTTAAGGCTGTGGTTAAGTTCTCTTGGGTGCAAGTAAATTTCATATGTAGAGAGAAAGAGAATAAGGGAGTAGAGATTGGGGAAAAGTGGATAGGATTTGTGAGGGTGAAAATGTACTACCTGGATTGAGGGAAAGACATTTTTTCATCTCGATGTTTTGTGTGTGGATTGTGGGTAGTGTGTGCGGACGAAATGGGGGAAACTATTTCATCCACAATTTAGATTTTTCATGCACACATCATCCACAAGAATTTCAGGTGTTATACAGTCGCTGGCGAATGAGTTTTACATCCTGCTGCATTTTTTGATCTTCTTTGATTTGCTTTGATACTTTTTCCACCGCGTGCATGGCTGTGGTGTGGTCACGACCGCCCAACTCTTCACCAATAGTTGGGAATGAGGCATGAATCTCTTCCCGCATGAGGAACATCACGAGCTGACGGGGTCGCACGAGCTCCTGACGCCGGCTTTGGCTAAGTAAATCCGATACTTTAATGTCGTAGTACTGGCAGACTGCGCCAATGAGCTGCTTGGGCGTCACCGCGTGCTGCCGTTTTACCTCCGCAGCTTGCGCAACAGAGGAAAGCACCTCCTTAATACTTGAGAGGGTTGGGGGGTCATTCCGCAGGCGCTGGATGGCAATGATCCGGTTAAGTGCCCCTTCCAGTTCCCGGACGTTATTTTGGACTACCGTGCCAATGTAATTCAAAATTTCGTCACTGAGTGGGAATTTACGGTCTGAACACTTTGACCGGAGAATGGCGATGCGGGTTTCTAGGTCGGGTTCTTGCACGTCAGCGATCATTCCCCACTCAAAACGGGACAGGAGACGTGATTCGAGGGCGGCAATCGCTTTTGGCGGACGGTCTGAGGAGAGGATAATTTGCTTGTTCTGCTGGTGGAGGGCGTTGAAGGTGTGGAAGAATTCTTCCTGGGTTCCTTCTTTGGCGGTGAAGAATTGTACATCATCAACAAGGAGCAGATCAGCAGACCGCCAGTGTTCGCGGAACTGCACCATTGTCCCTTTGAAGATGGCCTGAATGAAGTCATTCGTAAATTGTTCACTACTAACGTACAACACCTTCGCTTTTGGGTTTCGCTTCAAGGCGTCGTTGCCAATGGCGTGCATCAGGTGGGTTTTCCCTAAACCCGCCCCGCCGTACACGAAGAGCGGATTGTACACTTCCCCTGGTTTCTCCGCACAGGTCATGGCTGCGGCTTGTGCCAGCTCATTCCCCTTTCCAACAATGAAGCTGGCAAACGTATACTTTGGGTTGAGGCCAGTTTTCTGAGAAACCTTTGGCGCTGCATCTCCAGCTGGCGGGGTGGCGCTGTCAATGGAAGCCGCGAGTGGCTCATTGACCGGGTTTTTCGCGCTTTCCACGCGGTAGGTTACTTCCGAAATGGCGTTGTGGGTCAGGTGCTGGAGCGCTTGGAGGATGTGTGTGTGGTACTTCTTCTCCAGCCACTCTTTTGCAAAGGCGGTTGGAACGGCAACCAGGACTTTCCCCTGTTCGTGGGCGCTAATGAAAGTGTTGCGGAACCAGGTCGTGAAATTTGCCTTACTCAAATGTAACTCTAGTTCGCCTAAAGTTGCTTGCCACAGTTGTTCATTGGAGAGCTCAGCCATTAAATTTTTGGCTAATATTAGCGGTTTTTTGATAATACCATAAAAATGCCTGTGGAAAAACCCCTGAAAAGTGTATGCCTGGGGAATAACCTGTGGATTGTCTCTGGATAACTTTCTTCTCCCAATCTAGCGTCTTTGACTGGGAGCGCAAGGGTTGGTACACTGCTCGTACTCCTTACTTTTGACTGGTTTTGTATGCCCAAGCGAACCTACCAACCCAAAAAGCGCCGTCGCGCCCGCGTGCATGGCTTTCTGAAGCGTCAGCGCTCTGCAACCGGGAAGACTGTTCTCCGTCGCCGCCGCCGAAAGGGACGGGCTCGCATTGCCGTCTAGCTAGCCATGCTCCCTCGCCCGCACCGTCTCCACCGCGAACGGGATATTCTGCGGGTGCTGCGCACCGGCGCGCGGAAGCAGGGCCGAGTTGTACAGCTGGTGGTAACCCCCAGTGCGCACCCCACCAGCCGAGCCACCGTGGTGGTAGCAAAGGCAGTGCACAAGCGAGCAGTTGTTCGCAACCAAGTGCGCCGTCGCCTCCAAGCGCTGCTCCCAACGTACCTCCCCCGCACACCAGAGGCAATTGATGTGCTGGTTCGTGCACTTCCCGCGTCCGCAGCCGCTACCTCCGCTACATTTCGCGCCGAACTCACCTCCCTCTGGCCAAACCATGCTCCCCATCTCACACCTCGTCCGCTACAGCCTCATCGGCGCCATCCGCGTGTACCAGCGCGTACTGTCGCCCGATCATAGCTGGCTGCGCTACCGGCGGCTGACCCGCGCCTGTCGGTATGAACCAACGTGCTCCATGTACGCGATCACCGCTCTGGAACGCTTTGGGGTCTTGCAGGGAAGCTGGCTGACGCTGAAGCGACTCAGCCGGTGCACGCCGTTCCACACTGGTGGCTACGATCCCTGTCCTGATGTCACTTCCACACCTCACCATCACCCTCTTCACTCGTAATTTGCCCCTATGGAAATTTTCGTCCACATTCTGTACAACCCACTCTTCAATGGCTTGATGTTCCTCTACCGGTACGTGGGTGATTTGGGCGTGGCAATTATTCTCCTGACCATTCTCATTAAACTCATTCTCTTCATCCCATCCCTTTCCGCCATCCGGAGCCAGCAGAAGATGCAGGAAATTCAGCCGAAGATGAAGGAGTTGCAGGAGAAGTACAAGGATAACAAAGAAGAGCTCTCCCGCCAGCTCATGGGTTTCTACAAGCAGCACAAAGTGAATCCTTTCTCTTCTTGTTTGCCCCTCCTCATTCAACTCCCCATTCTCATTGCGCTGTACCGGGTGTTCTTCTCCGGGATTATGGTGGATCCAGCCACCGGCATTTTCTCTGCGGACCAGCTCAGCCACCTCTACCCCGCGCTCCGTGGTTTCTTTGAGGGGTTGCGGATTGATATCATGTTCCTGAATTTTGTGAACCTAACCGCCAAGCACAATATCATTTTGGCTGCGCTGGCTGCCGGGGCGCAGTTCTGGCAGAGCTGGATGATGCAGGCCAAGCGACCGCCGAAGGTGCCAGGCGCAAAGGATGAGGACACCGCCGCACTGGTGAACCGAAACATGATGTACCTCTTGCCAGTAATGACTTTCATCTTCGGCTACCAGTTCCCAGCCGGTTTGGCGCTGTACTGGTTGGCCTCCACGGTTTTCCAAGTTGCGCAGCAGTACTACTACTTCAAGTGGAAGCACACCCCGCTCTCCCCCGCGCAGCCGGAAGTCTTGCCAAAGCAGTAAGCGAAAATCGTATGCGCATGGCTTGGGATCAGTTGAAGCACCTTCCTGTCGTTACCAAGAGTGGCCAGCACCTGGGCAAGGTGTCTGGTTTCATTTTTGATCCTGAAGCGCACACGATTCTGCAGTACGAGGTGAAAGCCGGTTTGCCGTTTGGCCGGACCCTGCTGGTTGCCGCAACCCAAGTGCTGAGTATCACCAGCCAGCAGATGACGGTGGATGATCTCACTGGCAGCCAACCTGCGGTTGTAGAAAATGCAGCGTCTGTGCCGGACACCGCTGGGACGCTGGCAGCCCTGCGAGACAACTAACGGATTGTTGCGCGGCGTCGTTTGCCGTGCAGCGTCATTACTACCCACACCGGTGCGTATAGCTCCAGGGCGTCCTTTAGCTTTTCCGCCCACTCCACAATTACTAAGGTTTTCGGCCGGCTACACCAGTGTGCAAGGTCGAGGGCTGGGAGTTCATGTGGCCCAGCAATGCGGTAGGCGTCAATGTGCACCACGGTGTCGTAGTCCGTATGCTGGCAGGGGTGGATGTGCTGCAGGGTGTACGTGGGGGAGGTTATGTCGCCTCGCACACGCAGGAGTTTCCCCATTGCCTGGGTGAGGGTGGTTTTTCCTGCACCCAGTGGGCCAGAGAGCGCAATAACCCTGGGTTGCTTCGCAAGCACTGTAGCAGCAAGCGTCTGGAGGTCGGTGAGGTTGTGTATGGTATGGGTGGACATAATGGCATGTCGATTGTAGCACTTTGTGATACTGGTCCATACGGGTCCCCTTGACGCATTAGTGGGGATATTGTACTTTCAAGGACTTGGTTCGCCACGTATCGTTTATGGAATCCACCCCCCAGCAGCAAGCTCTCGAACTCCTGAAAAAAGCCCAGCGCGTTCTGGTATGTTTGCCGCGCGTTCTGTCCACCGATGCGGTGGCAGCCGGGGTGGCGCTCCACGCAGCTCTGAGCAAGCAAGGGAAGCAGGTACGGGTGGTGGCTACGGACATCACGCTGCCTGCTACGCACGCCTTTTTGCCGAAGACTGGCGATATTTCCTCAGAGCTGAATAGCCTGCGGAAATTTGTGATTACCGTGGATACGGCCAAAGCACCGGTTGCTGAGTTGAGCTACGATGTGGTCGGCGACAAGCTCAACATTTTTCTGACGCCGAAGCACGGAGCGTACGAACCAAAGGACGTACAGCTGGCACCCATGCCGCCCAGCTACGACTGCGTGATTACCCTGGACTGCCAAGACTACGATGATCTGGGCCGGCTGTTTGAAGAGAATGCAGACTTCTTCTATGCCACGCCGGTCATCAACATTGACCACAGTCCTGCGAACCAGCACTATGGCCAGGTGAACGTCGTCGACCTGGTAGCCACTTCGGTGTGCGAGATGGCCTACGATATTTTAAAAAGCTTTGATGCGCGTTTGCTTACCGAAGATGTAGCGACGGCTTTGCTGGCTGGCATTATTGCCAAGACGAAGAGTTTTCAAACTGCCACAGTGACCCCCAAGGCGCTGACTGTAGCTTCAGAGCTCATGGCGGTGGGGGCGCGGCGAGATGAAATTATTCGGAATTTGTTCCAGACCAAATCCCTGGCTGTCATGAAGTTGTGGGGCCGTGCCCTGGCGCGTCTTCGCGTGTCCGACGATGGCCGGCTGGTGTGGGCGGTACTGAACCGGGCAGACTTTGAACGTGCCGGCGCCAGTGCAGACTCATTGCCCGGCATTCTGGACGAGCTCATGGTCAATACGCCCGACGCCAGCATTATGGCTGTAGTGTACGAAGAGCCCACGGGTGGAGTAACCGTCCTGGTGCAAACGCATCGTACCGTTCACGCTAGTAAGCTCTTTGGACACTTGCAGCCCTCGCTGCTGGGCCATGTGGTGTCCTGGCACGTGGACGGCGGCATTGCGGATGCAGAGACCAAGCTCATGCTGGCACTGGAGTCGCTACCCAAGGTGAACGCTAGTTAAGACTTTACATCTTTAGGAATGCGGGCGTTGCCTGCTATACTAGGCTCATGGACGATGATCATGGGCACATTCAGGTTGCTTCGGAAGAAGCGCAGGAGAAATTCCGCGACAAGCTCACGGAAATTCAACTGAAAGAGAAGGAACAGCTGGCAGCCAAAACCGCGCAGAATTTGGGCTTGGGGTACATAAACCTCAAGGGTTTTCCCATTGGCCCAGAGGTGCTGGTGCTCATTCCCGAGGCCGTGGCCCGTGATTCCGAGGAGGTGAACAACGATGTTCAAGCCTGAG
>CAZBMC010000034.1:0-9570 GCA_964493065.1 uncultured Gammaproteobacteria bacterium | reverse complement strand
TTGGAAAAAGTAATATTTTGGCGCCACTGCCATTTTCCAACCACGGAGCAACATGTTCATAGTGTTGGCCCCATGAATCTTATTGGTGATGGTCTGCACAACTTCATTGATGGCGCCATCATTGCTGGGAGTTTCTTGGTCAGTGTTCCCTTGGGTGTTACCACAACCATTGCAGTCTTGCTACACGAAATTCCCCAGGAGATTGGTGACTTTGGGATTCTTATCCATGCCGGGTACACCAAACGCAAGGCGCTGTGGTTCAATTTCCTCTCCGGCTGCTTGGCGATCGTTGGCGCAATTGTCACCTTGGTTATTGGTGATGCTGTGGAAGGATTCACCTCGTCCTTGGTGCCCATTACCATTGGCGGGTTCATTTACATTGCAGCTGCAGATTTGCTACCGGAAATTCACCGTGAAGAGCACACCGGCCGCTCCTTTGGCCAAGCAATTATTTTACTAGTTGGGATTGCGGTCATGACACTCCTCCTGCTGCTGGATTAAGTTTTCATGTATATAAAAAAACACCCCGCTCCGTAGAGTGGGGTGTTTGCTATTACGACGTAAAAGCAAAGCCAACGAGCATAGCGACGTAGAATGCAACCAACATTGCTCCTTCACCTTGTTTCCATTCATTATCGTGGAGTACCAGGAAAGCGCCAATGAAGCTCAGAATAACAAGCTCTAAAGGTTGTGCAGAAAAGTGCAGGGTAACGGGATTTCCAAAGAGGAATCCAAAGAGTACCGCGGCGGGTGCAACGACCATGCCTACCTGACTGGCTGAGCCAACACTAATGGATAAGCTTAGTTCAGCCATGCCTTTTCTGGCAGCAGTGACGGCAACTGCGTGTTCTGCAACATTACCTAAGATTGGTAGAAGCATAAAGCCAATGAATCCTTCGGACAGGTGGAGACTATGTGCGACGTGCTCAACGTCAGCCACCAGGATTTCTGACATGAAGAATGCGCCAATGGCAGTACTGACCAATACGAGAATACTTGCCTTCTTGCTGAGTGCATGTTCAATGTGTTCGTGCTGCTTATTCACCTCGTCAAGGCGGCTATCTCGTTTTGCTAGGATGACGTAGTAGATGTACGCACCCAGAAGCATTGCGGCTAAAATGTAGCTGAGGTACAGCTGGCGATGTTCTGGGATGTTGTCATTGAACATGGTAGGGATGAACAGCGTGGCCCCTACCAAAAAGAATTGATTGATGTACAACGCGGTAATACCTGGTTTCAACTTCATGGCGCCATTGCGTTTGCAACCAAAGTAGATGGACAGTCCCATGACCAGCAGAAGGTTCCCAAAAATCGAACCGGCAATACCAGCTTGCACCAGGGCAATTTTTCCTGCCATGACCGCTACTAGCATGATAATGATTTCTGCAAGGTTGCTTAGGGTTACGTTAATGAAACCCGCGACATGCTCACCAACGTGATGCGCGAGCGACTCCGTGCCCACCCCAAGAAACTTGCTCAGCAGAATGAGTGCGGTTGCAGCGGTGAAGAACGAAAGTATGAATTGATGAAGGACGTAGTGCCCAACAATTGCCGTGCAAAAACTGATAGCGAGAATACCTATCAGTATTTTCGTGGTTCGACGCACAGAAAACTCCTTTGTCAAAGATAATTTGCTTTTCGTGTTACCCTAGCAAAAAGAAGCCTTTTGTCAAGGCCTGGATACACGATCGATTACTGGCAGAGCTTTGCGGTTTCAGTTAGCAGGGTTTGCGCAAGTTGTTCGGCACTGGCTTTTGCTTGGGCAAGATCTTTCCCCACGGCTTCATGCACCTGGACGTAGATTTTCAATTTTGGCTCGGTGCCAGACGGGCGAACTGTTACCCGAACTCGGTTATCCTCCCGTAAGTAGTAAATGAGCACGTCGCCTTTGGTCCCTGGATTAGTGCCCAGGTTCTTACCCGTTGCCGGATCAACAATGGCGCCTGAAAGCCGGTCAGTCGACTGAAGTACGCGGAGTGCTCCCAAGGTCTTTGGCGGGTTCGTTCGAAGGGCTTGCATAATGCTGGCCATCTTCTCATTGCCGGCCGCACCTTCGTACATAATATTTTGCAATTTTTCTGCAAACACGCCGTACTTCTTGTAGAGCTCGTCTAGGTACGCCACCACCGTGGTGCCCGCATCTTTACAGGTGGAGGCAAGTTCAGCGAAGAGGAGGGCGGCAACGGCGGCATCCTTATCTCGGGTGTAACTGCCTTTCAGAATGCCGTGGCTTTCCTCACCGCCAAAAAGGAAGATTGCATCATCTTCGTGCAGGCGAATGAGTTCTGCCACGTACTTAAAGCCAATGAGAATATTGTCTTCAATCCGGACTTTGTACTTTTGGGCGAGTGCCAGCAAGCCATCGGTGGTGACAATGGTTTTCACCAGGAAGTGCTCCGGCTTCAATTTCTGCTGTGCCTGGTACTGCTCCAGCACAAAGGCGCCCAAGGTAAAGGCGATTTGGTTACCATTCAGGAAGTGGTATTCGCCCTGCGCATCGCGAGCCACGACGCCCAACCGGTCTGCATCAGGGTCAGTGGTAATGGCAATATCCGCATCAATTTGCTTTGCTCTGCTGGTTACTAAATTGCTTGCAGACTGTACTTCTGGGTTGGGAATGTTATCTGGCACATTAGGGAAGTGTCCGTCCGGTGAGGCTTGCTCAGCAACGAGGTCCACGCTAAAGCCAGCGCGCTCCAACACGGGGTAGATACTCTGCACGCCTGTGCCGTGGAGGGGGGAGTATGCAATCCGAGCTGAGCGAGTGGTGACCAGTGATTCACCGAGCACAGCTTGGTAGTACGCATCGTCAATTGTTTTGCCAAGGTACTGTATGCGCTGGTTGGCCAAGGCTTGGTCAAAATCTTCGTAGAGAATTTCTTTCACATTCGCAACTGCTTCCATGATGCCCAGATCATGGGGCGGAACAATTTGCCCTCCATCGTTCCAATAGACTTTGAAACCATTATCTGTAGGTGGATTATGGCTGGCACTCACCACCACACCGGCGGCGGTACGGAGGTGGCGAACCGTGAACGAGAGTTCTGGGGTTGGTCTGGGACCCTCAAAGAGGAAGACTGGAATGCCGTTTGCCGCAATGACGCCAGCAACGTAGCGTGAGAATTCTACAGAAGTGAGCCGAGTATCATACGCCACGGCTATACCGCGCTGCTTGGCATCAGGAATGTTAGCCAGAACGTAGTTGCACAGACCTTGGGCAGATTCCCCAATGGTGACGCGGTTAATCCGGTTGGAGCCAATGCCCACACGCCCACGCCGGCCACCCGTGCCAAACGGTACTACTGTAAAGAAGTTGTCCTCCAGGGTTTTCCAATCTTCAGCTGCAATGAGTTTTTCAACCTCAGGCCGGAATTCTTTGTACTTCTCCTCTGTTAACCAGGTGGTAACGTTCGTCAACGTACCAAAGGAGATTTGCTTGTTCGCATGGGCAACTTGGAGATGAGCGATGTGTGACATGGTTGGGTTAGAAAATGCTGGCGAGAGTATTGGCGATGCGTGGGTTGCCAAGCGCAAGGTCTGTGGGCTGCCAGGAGAACTTCCACAGTTTCCCTTTCGTGGAGAGCGCAGTTGCTCCTGCTCGCTTAGCTATTAGCACACCTGCCGCGATGTCGTAGGGATGCATAGCAATCCCAACAAAACCGTCAGCGTGACCCATGGCGACGTCGCAGAGTTCCAGTGCAGCAGCTCCATGAAAGCGGAAGGTGCGGATTTTTTTTGTGAGTTTTGGAAGGAGTAGTGCGGTTCGATGCTTACTTTGGGGATTTCCGCCACGGCTCATGGAAATGACAGCACGATTGGGTTCACAACGGTGTATGTGAATTTTTTTTCCATTGCAGAAGGCTGAACCTTTCGCAGTCGCCCAGTAGGTTTCTCTCAACATGGGATTAGCAACGACCCCAAGTAAAATTTTATCAGCTTGTACCAAGGCAATGGAAACTCCAAAGTAGGGGAAGTGGTGGGAAAAATTCGTCGTACCGTCCAGCGGATCCACTATCCAGGTTGGCTGGCTGTGCGAACCAGCATGTCCGGATTCTTCCGCAAACGAGCTGCTTTTGGGAAAAGCTTGCTGTAAAACTTTCAGAATGGCACGTTCGGAAGCGTGGTCTGTGCTCGTTACCACGTTGTGTTGGTCCTTCATGGTCACGCGCTGTGTCAGCGGAAACTTTTTCCGAAGCAACGCACTGGCGACGTCAGCGGCACGGAGTGCGGTCTGCAAGTATCGGTCAATCATACCTAAAGTATACAGGAAGAGTGCGTGTCCTGGGTAGGTGAGTTGTGATAGGATGATTGCATGCGACGAGGGGTACAGATACTTTTACTAACTGATGCGTGGTGGTCACTGGCCATTGGGCTCATTGGACCTATTTACGCGATTTTCGTGCAGGATATTGGTGGAGATATTCTGGATGCCAGCTGGGCGTACTTTGCGTTCATGTTCTCTTCCGGCGTAGCGTTATACCTCTTTGGGAAGATTGAAGATAAAATTAAGAAACCGCAATATGCCTTAACCTTTGGGTACGCGCTCCTTTCCCTTGGATGCTTTTCGTACATCTTCGTCCATGACCAATTCACCCTGGTTATCACGCAAATTATTTTAGGGATGGGCATCGCAGTTGCTTCGCCGATTTTTGATGCGCTGTACGGCCGATTTGTATCCAAAAGACATGCCGCATCAGAGTGGGGTGACTGGGAGGCAATGGGGTACGTCGTCACGGCTGTCGCCTCACTCATTGGTGGGTACTTAGCGACGTTGGTTGGTTTTCGTTGGCTGTTCATTATCATGTTTGCAATCTCGGTACTGAGTGTCATCACCTCACTTTTTTTGCCAGCGGAACAAAAAAGAGACGTTCGAAGACCGTAGAGTAGTTGCTGTATAACGACCGCAAAAATTCGGTATGACAAATATCACCCCGTGTTTTTTCGACAGCGCGAATAATGAAAGCAATTAACACTATCGTTTGCTATGGTCGGGGTGGTGGGACTTGAACCCACGGCCTCAGCGACCCGAACGCTGCGCGCTACCAACTGCGCCACACCCCGGCTACAGCAAACGAATATTTTTTCAAATCCTGACCGAACACTACCCTGATATTGACGAAATGTCAAAAAAAACGTAGTGTAGCAAGTACGTATTCTATGGAGAAAACCGCTAAGACAGCCCCAGCCGTGCCCGTGCATCTTGGGGTCATTATGGATGGGAACCGACGCTGGGCAAGAGAGCAAGGCGTGACATACGAACAAGCCTATCAAAAGGGGATTGAGGCTTTACGCATGGTTGTCCGACAGGCCGCTGATGCAGGGACACGGTTTGTGACCGCGTTCACTTTTTCGCATGAGAATTGGAATCGTCCCAAAGAAGAAGTGACTTTACTGATGCGGTTGCTAAAAATGTACATGGAAAAGAAGGTTCGAGAGTTGCACGCTGAGAATGTACGCTTTAAAGTCATTGGCCGCCTCAAAGATTTTTCGGACATGATGCAGCGTGTGATCCATGATGCCGCTGCGCTAACTGCGAAGAATACCGGAATCACGCTCACGCTGGCCCTGAACTACGGTGGCCAAATTGAATTGGTTGATGCGGTAAATTCGTTAGTGAAAGAAAAATCTGGTGCAATAACATCTGAAGATATTCAGAAGCATCTCTACGATCCAGAACAACCGCCAGTTGATTTAATTATTCGCACTTCCGGTGAGCAGCGAACTTCCGGCTTTCTGCTCTGGGAGTCGGCATATGCGGAATTTTACTTTTTGAAAAAAAATTGGCCAGCGTTAGTAGCCGAAGACATCATCCTCGCGTACGCAGATTACGCACAGCGTAAGCGGAATTTTGGGTCATAAGTAGTTGTTGGAAGGTTTGGAAAGCTGCTATACTTTAAAGGCTGGTTTTCGCTTTGGCGACTGTGCCATGATTACCCATCCGCTGCTACAACCGAAGCAGGAATCCTCCCGGCAAAAGGTCATGAACCTGGCGGTGGATCTGGGGACGCGTGAGGCGCGAAGTACCCCAAAAATGGAACGGAGCACAAATCGTAATTGGGTCATCACCATGGTGGTGTACCTCCTCATTGCCGTTCCTGCGTTTCTCCTCGTCCCCCTCATCTCGTACAATTTTGGGGATGCAAGTAGTAACCTGGTGGATAATTTAAACAAGCTCGTCGTCTTTGGTTCGCCAACACTGCTGGTGGTTGCAGTACTGGTTGGAATAACTGGTTACTATGGGTATGGTCGCTTCTCTTGGTGGCTGAGCTTTGGATTTTGGGTCAGCATCATTGTCCTCCTGTTAAACATTGGGACGCGGATCAGCTGGCTGAATTTTGGGATTTTCTGGATTATCATTGGTACGCTGGGTGGCATGTTCTTGGGTTGCGGCTTTGAACTACTTACCGCAATTCGGCGTAGTACGGAAAAACTAATCATTTGGGTGCTCGTCATTGGTATGGTTTTCTCCGCTGCTGCCGGGGGCTTTGCGGTGCGGAATGGGACGCGACCGGAGAAGCCGGTTTCAACTTTATCGCGGGCAAAGGAAATGCTGCCGTTCACCATTTTCACCCCCACGCTCATCCCAAATCAGTACCAAGCGTACACACCTGTTATCGCCGTTTCTGGGAATCGCTTACTCATGTACTACGGCGATGATCCCTACCCACCGCCACCGGTTATTGATTTTTTGGAAGGACTTGAAGTCATTGAAACGAAAGGCATTGATGAACCAGTGGATACGTCTGGAGTGCGTATTCAGGTGAATGGCGAAAACGCATACTACCACGAAGATTCTGGCCGTTCCGTCATTGAGTGGCAGCAAGGCGATACGTACATCATCATGACCAGCCACAGCCCAATTAATGGGAAAGACTTGGTCGATGCTGCACGCTCATTCACTCCGTACGTCGAATCGTAAAAATCTATGCGCGTTCGGGATGTCATGATTCACAACTTTCAAACCTTGGAGCCAAGCCAAACCGTTGCGAGCGCGGTTCGGCTGTTTTTGGAAAAGGAAATAACCGGTGCGCCGGTCATGCACCAGGGGAAACTCGTTGGTATGCTATCGGAAAAAGACATTTTTCGTACGTTGTATCCAAGTGTTGCGCAGTTTGCTGATAACCCGGAGTTGTGGTTGGAAGAAGCAGAGTTAGAAGAAAATGCTACTAGCGTTACCACATTACCTATAGAGCAGATCATGCAACGGCATGTTATTTGCGTGCCACCGGATGCGCCGCTCATGCAGGCTGGGTCAATTATGCTGGCTCACCGCGTACACCGTCTGGTGGTGCAGGATGGCGACAAAATTGTGGGTTTACTCACTCGTTCTGCGGTTTTTCGGAACGTTTTTAAACGGAAATTGGCCTAAGGCATGCCAGAACTGCCTGAGGTTGAAACCGTGGTTCGGGGGTTGCAGGAGTTGGTGGGCAAGCGAATCCGCAAGGTTGATGTCCGTCGGCCAAAGTTAGTTTCGGTTGGGCCAGGAACACTGAGCCCAAAGCGTTCACACACCGTCAGCTATGCCCGACGATTTTCGGCTGTGCTGGAGGGGCGAAAAGTGCAGGGGATTACCCGGCGGGCAAAACTCATTTGCATCCAGCTTTCTGGTGGCTGGACGCTTTTCATTCACCTGAAAATGGCGGGACAATTGGTGGTGCAAAAAGCCAAACAGAGAAAATTACTCATTCGACTACTCAATACTCCCAGCTCACCTTTAGAGGCGTTGCCAACCAAGCACACGCATATCACCTGCACGTTTACCGATGGCACGGTTTTGTACTTCAACGATATCCGGCTATTTGGTACCTGGCGCGTGGTCCACACTCGTGATCATGCTGCCATGCAGGATTTGGCTTCCTATGGTCCTGAACCATTAGGTAGAGGTTTTACCGCCACAAAGCTGCAACAGGCATTGGGTCGGCGGCCGCGCTTGCTCATCAAGCAGGCTTTGACTGACCAGCACTTGTTGGCCGGCGTTGGGAATATCTACGCCGATGAATCTCTGTTCACTGCAAAACTTTTGCCAACCCGAACAGTGGGATCTTTGCAGTCAAAAGATTGGCTCCGGCTTTTCCAGAGTGTGCAAAAGGTATTGCGCCATGCTATTCGCACGCACGGTTCATCCGTTGGCGAGTTTATCAGGCCTGATGGGAGCATGGGTACCTTTGGGCGGTACCACAAAGTCTACGGCCGGAAAGGGGAGCCGTGCCAGGTATGCAAAACACCCATTCGCAGGATTGTTGTGGGTGGGCGGGGGACACACTACTGTCCGAAGTGTCAGAAGTAATTTTTTAGAGAAATGCCTGGGCAATTATACCGACGGCTACCCCAATCGCGCTGCCAACGGTAATTTCCCATGGCGTGTGGCCCCAGCGCTCCGAGAGCTTTGGGTAGGTTGAGGCTTCAGCTGAGGGGTGCTCTGTGACCAAGCGGTTGAGGATTTTGCCGTGCACACCAATTTCCCGTCGGAAGCCTATTGCATCGCGAACGGTGAGAATGGAGAAAACCGCCGCTATGGCAAACGCAGCCGAGCCAATGCCTTGGTGAAAGCCCACCATGGTGGTCAGGCACGCCACGAACGCTCCGTGGGAACTAGGCATGCCACCGTAGCTGTCCCACATGTGCTTCAGGTCCAGATTGCCCTTGATATGGTCAACGCCGAGTTTCAGCACTTGCGTGCCAATTGCAGTAACAACTGGTATGATGAGTAAACTCCACCCTGTTTCCATATATGGATAGTATACATGCTTTTTTTCTCGGTGTCGTTCAGGGACTTACCGAGTTCCTCCCCATTTCCAGCTCCGGGCATTTACTGGCTTTTCATGAGCTGACCAATGCCGGGATTTTTGACAGCCTCCGTTTCGACGCTGCTTTGCATGTCGGTACGCTTGTTGCAATTATTGTGTACTTTTGGCGTGACGTGGTGGAAGTTGTCCAAGGCTTTTTGCAGTCCTTGCGTTCCTGGCAAGTGAAAACGAATGCGAAGCAGCAGCAAGCTTGGGTAGTCATTGTTGGTTCCATTCCAGCCGGAATTGCTGGGCTGCTGGGTGAAAAGTGGATTGAAGATAATACGCGAAATTTATGGCTGGTCGTTGCAACGTTGGTGATTGGCGCCATTGCATTTTGGTTTGCTGAAGCCTGGTCACGCCGGCAAGAACATCATGCTGACGTATCGTTTCCCACTGCCTGGGTGGTGGGGCTGGCACAAGTACTAGCACTCATTCCAGGCATTTCCCGTTCTGGGGCAACGATAGTTGCGGGTCTCGGGCGGAAGCTGGATCGGGTTGCGGCAGCGCGGTTTGCCTTCCTCGTATCCATCCCTGTGGTTACAGGTGCTGGTGTACTAAAACTCACAGACATTATTCGGGGCAATCCAACAAACGCAGAATTGCTCAATGTACTTCTTGGGGTAATAACCTCCGCCGTTGTGGGGTACATCGCAATTCGGTTTTTACTCAAGTTTGTCCAGCGCCATTCACTTTCCGCGTTTGCCTGGTATCGGGTTATTGCTGCCGGCGCATTGGCTACGTACTTGATCATACGGTAGATGACTACTGAGAAAGGAAAAGC
>CAZBMC010000033.1:0-9588 GCA_964493065.1 uncultured Gammaproteobacteria bacterium | reverse complement strand
TACTTGGGTGATCACGTCGAATTGCTATTCTTGCTTGTTGCGCTCCCCTTCCGGCTCTTCCCCTGGCCACTCACGCTCGTTGCGCTCCAGGGACTCACGGTGGTGGGCGCCGCCTTTGCGCTCTACACATTCTGCCGACGTGTGGGATTGGCCGTGCAAAGTAGTTTAGTATGGGCAAGCCTTTTCCTTCTCAATCCCTTCACGCTCAACGCACTAGCTTTTGAATTTCACGCTTTGCTCTTTGCTTTACCGTTTGTTTTTCTTGCCGCGCTGGCGTACCAGAAAAAATCGTACAAAACTTTTTGGCTTTGGCTTTGCATCATTCTCCTGGCACGGGAAGACGCCAGCATTTTTGTGGCAAGCTTTGCCCTGCTCGGCCTTCTGGAACGGCGATCCATTCGCTGGTGGTTGTGGCCAGGAGTTGTTGCCGTAGCTTGGTTCTTCGGCGCCTCCATACTCGCTGGCGCAATAAACGGTGAGGGGTACAAATTTCTGAGCTTCCTTGCAGGTGAGAGTTCTCCTGGTGGATCATTGCAGACCATTCTCAACACCTTGAGCCTGGGGAACATCCTGGTGCTCATCGCGCTCCTCATCTCTTTGGTCGGCTTGCCCATCCTGGCGTGGCGATGGGCGCTCATGCTCCTGGTACCCTTCATTGCCTTGGGGGTCGCGGGGCTGCAAGGCGGTGATCTCATTCTCCAAACCCACTACGCGGTCTTCTTCTTACCCGCGCTCTTCTGCAGTGCAGTCCTGAGCTGGCAACGCTTCACTACTCAGCCTCCAGCCTGGACACGTACCCTGGGTGAACACCTGCGTCCACTTGGCTGGATTACACTGAGCGTCATTTCCACCTACAGCCTGTTAACCTTTGGGCCAACCATTGGTGCGGTTCGCGCGTGGCAGGCGGTTACCCCAGCGCAACAAGCAAAAGGGACGACAATGCAAAACTTAAACACTTCCATTGAGCCATCCGCAAGCGTCCTCGCGGGCTATAGCGCACTACCTCTGTTCAGCGCGCGAGCAAATATCTACGCAAACCACTACGCTTTCATGGGCAAGCGGCAGTACAGTGATCGGGACTACCCGCTGCCCAGCAAACTAGACCTGGCTGTGCTGGATGCTGAAGACTTTGTTACGTACCAAGTTCAATTTGCTAAAAAACCTTTCCGCGCTGCTGACTACCTGGCTGGCGCCAAACGTTTTACTGACCTCCTGGCTGCACACCAGCTCCGGCTCACCAGCATTGATGACACACTCCTGACGTTTACTCCCCAGGGAACCGATCTCTTCCCACGTGTCGTCACGCAACGCACGCGCGAACCGCTCAGCGGTGTGGAATTCCTCATCCAGACGCCTGCGCCTGCAATCCAAGTGACGAACGAGCGTGCCACGTTGCCCATCATCGCTCAAGTTGGTAATCCATCCCTGGAAAATGTCCAGGTACAGTTACGCTGGTTCGATGCTACACACCACGTCCTGGAAACGCGTTACTTACCACTGGGGTACGGCCTCTACCCAACCACGGCTTGGAAAAACACGGATGAAATAACCACTACTTTCACCCTGGTTGTGCCGCCCGAGGCTGTGGCTGGCGAACTGCAAGCATTAATCCCCAGCGGCCACTTGGAGCTCAACGGCTGGCGTGCCGCCGAACTGAAGCTCGACAAAGCAACCCAATCACTTGGACTTCCGGTGGTCGTGTCACTGCAGCGTTAAGGCTGGGGTAGCACCTCGTACACCTTCGCGCTGGGTGTATCGTGAATTAACTTGAGGTACGGCTTACCCTCTGGGCTGAATGGTTCGAACTGCTCTTTTTCTAATTCCGTCCAGAAGAAGTACCGGATATTCTTTTCATGCAGGAAAGCATGGGGATTACCTTCCGGGGTAGTCAAGGCTGCGTATACCTCTTTTAGTTTTTCAAAGTACCCAATGGTTTGATGGCCATGCGCGTAGTACGAGGGCAGCAACGTTCTTCCGCTAAAAATATATGAGGTTGTGGACACGGAAAGTGTAAGCCCACGCGGCTGCGTCTTCAACCAATCCATGCTTGTTAAAGTTGATTTTGGCTGTATGTAGAGCAACCATTCGCCAGGAGTGTACGCCGCGTAACGACTGGTATCACGTGCTACTAAGAAGAGTGGCGAGTAGCAGAGCAAAAGAATAGCAACCCACACTGCGCCTGATCGCCAGGCGGTTTGTAGTTTACTCCCCTGCGTCCGTGCGACAATACGCTCCCATATGAAGACGAGCGCGTAACTTGCCAGAATAGCGAAGGCGATGTGCAAACCATTGGTAAACCGCCGCTGAATTTGCACCGGGACGTAGAGGAGAAACGCGTGCATGGGCGCCCAAGCGAGTAAAAATAGGAAGGGCAGAGAACGTGGTAGCCGCGCAACCCGCAGCCAACCCCACACAGCAAAAACCAGCAGGAATCCATACCCTATGAAGTAGTTCCAGATCGGCGGTGACGTGGTCACATTTTGCTTCGCCCAGCCGCCCAAGCCTGGCTCAATGCGGTAGACAGCAAAGAAGTACACGCCAATGCCTGCTGCAACCAATCCCATGATTGCTAAACGAAAAATAGAGCGTTTGGCTTTGGCAATGGAAAAGTCTCGATCATAGAGAATGCGGACAAAGGGCAGAATGGTGAGCACGCAGAAAATAACCGGGAGGTCGTAGGGGTGCAAAATCCCCAGGAGTGCTACCAGCCCGGCGAAGATGAAGTGCGGCACCCGGCCTGGGCTTTGCTCATCCCGAACCGCGAAGAGGAAGATGAGCAGGAGCAAAGTTTGGGAAATAATGAAGAGCGGTGAGTGCAGCAACGTTGTGAAGGTAAATGCCTCGGAGACCCACATATCTATGGGGTTCTTCACTAAGAGTTCTGTGAGATTTTCAAGGCGGAGGAAAGGGAAGACGTAGCCACCCACCCCCATACCAAACGCTAAAACAAGGTATGCAATCCGTCGCTGGAGAGGCTTGCTGATGAACACGAGTAGGGCCTTGTACGCCACCCACATGAATACCCCGGCCATGAAAATGCGAGCGAGGTGGAAGGTGATGGCGTGCGGCAGATGAAAAACCCCACTCGCAAATCCCAGCACTGCCCATAGTGGCTGGAAGAAAGCTTGCTTCTGCACTTCCGGCGTAAAGACGTTCGTGAAGAATGCATGTCCGGTGGTCTTCGCCTGCTCCATCATGGAGAAGTACACATTGGTATCTGATGGTGCCAACGTGCTAAAGCCCATAAACACATCCCCTTTTCGCAACCATAGCGCGCCTAAGAGGAGCGGGATCAACCCCAATAGAATTGCGCCAAAAGCTACCCAAAAGGCAAACTTTCGCTCTGCTTTTGGAATGCTTGGGAGAATGGGTTCCATTGGATTAATAGCTTGTGTAGAACATTGCAAACCACACGAGAGTTAAAATCAGAAGGGATCGGAATGCGGTTTTTCTTCCAAGAAACGGGGTTAATACGAGTGGCCAAAGTAAATACCAAGGTTGTACCCATTGCAAAGAGAGGAATATGACGGCACAAAGTGCATAAAAAACCGCTGTTGGCACTTCTATCTTTTTTTGCCACATACGGTAAGAGATCCAACCAACACAAAGGACGGTAAAACTTAATCCAATGTACGAAGCAAATTGCAGCGCGGTATACACAGTGAGCGATGGAAAAACGACTCGAAGTACACTAAAGAAGATGGACTGAGGGAAAAAAATCGGAGTCCCAAAGAACTGAAAACCAATCACTAATAAACCATTAAACATTTTTGGACCTGCCCACATGAATCCGTAAGAACAGAGTAAAGCGATTATCGACGATGCGACCATGAATAGAGTCTTTCGTTGCTTCCCTTGTTGGATGGAAGCAGCAAGTAATATCGGCGCTAGAAATAGCGAAACATGTTTTGTCGCGATACTTAGACCATAGGAAATGCCTGATAAAATGGATTTTCGAAAGGAAATAACACTGAACAAGATAAGAGCAGCAAATAAACCGTCATTATGACCATCGCCTACCAAATCAATGATGAGTATCGGATTCAACAGTACCATTGCTGCAGCCGGCAATGACCGCCACCGTACAAGTAAGCTGGCAATAATGGCTAATGCTGCAGCGCCTAATATTTTAAAAATCAACAATTGCGTAACTAAACTTGCGTGCAATTTACCAATGAGGATAACTACCGCCATCCATACTGGACCGTAGGGCGAAGGATGCGGCCGCCATTGTTTCCAAACGCCGTAGTAGATAGGATTCCCCGGACCAAGACTGTCTGCGCCTTGCAGATAGGGGCTACTATGCTGGCTAACTTCGGCATAAGAGATGTAAATAAAAATATCCGATGACCGCGTGGCGAAGTTGATAAAATATGGCGCTGAAGAAAGCACGAGCACAAGCAGGAGATGTTGTAAACGAAGCGTATAGCCACTACGTAACCGTATGAGCGCAAAAAAGTAGAGGCATATTAGCAGAAAGACAAGTAGCGCGTGGATAATTTCAGGAAAAGCGCCAGTGATTCCAAAATATTTTGCCGTATTCTCTCCGGTTAAAGCAGTCCCTGCGTGGAGAACTACACTCAGAACAAGGCCCCCGATGGTTAATGGAAAGGGCTCCTTAAATAGCCGCATACATTACTTCTTGACAACCAGCAGCACCGATGTACCAAATGGTAGATTCACAAATTGTACTATCGCTCCTTCTGCCTCAACAATTTTTGTGAATATAAAATTTACCCATTTTGGAAGCCGAACATAGGATGTGCTATGTTTTGTATTAAAAAAATGCCGAATTGCCCGATACGCTACTATGAGAGGGAAACAGAACGTGATGATGTACGTCCGTGAATACACAGATAAATGATTCTGATTGCACAGAATGTGGAGACCTGATGCAGTATAACGACGAAAGTGATTCAGGCTCTCGTCATGCTCGCTCCAGAGCCATTGGTACGCTGGCACGGTAATGATAATTTTCCCACCAGGCCGAAGAACTCGGCGCCACTCTCGAAGAGCCGCACTATCATCCTGTATGTGCTCAAGCACGTCAGTCGCAACAATGACATCAAAGGTATCATTCGGAAATGGCAAAGATGTGCCATCTGCTTTCACAACCCGCTCAACATGATGTTCTTGTAAGAACCGGATAGCCTCATCAGAAATGTCAACGTGATCGACGGTTCCAAAAGCTGCCAAAGTGGAAACGGTTCCGCCGGTACCTGCGCCAACGTTCAAAATCCGACATGTTGTTGGATTTCGTACTGCTTTCTGAAGTTGACGACGTAGGACGCTCAGTCGTCCAAGGTGCCACCAATACGATCCTTCAAAATCCGCAAGGGTCTGATATTCATTTAGATTCATACAGCGCGTCAGTCGCTAACAAGAGAAGTGACGTAGGTAGTCTACCACGCTTTCTTTCGGTCATACCAGCAATAAAACGTCGCACATCTTCTTGGTTGCCTGTAGAGTGGAGGATAAATAAATCACGACTGAGAAAATGTAATGGTGTAAATAGTGACCATCGCATTTCGATAAATCTCCTCCAGCCACTGAACGTCTTCGGGCTTGAAAGGAGCAAAAAATGTAGCTTCTCTTTCGGTCCAAAATAAGTACTGAATGTTTCTTTTGCGAAAAAAAGCCTGTATCACTTCGTCTGAGCCAGTTTGGAAAGTATCGCGTGCGGCTTGCATTTGTGCATGAAATTTTGGTGTTTGCCCCCCGTCAGAAAATAATGTCGGTCGAAGTATCTGACTGGAAATAATGAAACTTGTGCTATCAGAACTCAGAATAATACCTGGAGGTTGCGTTCGTAACCAGTCAATTCCCGCAAGCAGTGAACGATCAATGTGGTACACCGGCCGAAGTTGACCCGCAGTCCCGCCCACCAGTGGCTCTGCAATAGTGAAGAGTGTTGAGGGACAAAATACAGCAATGCCACTGAACACGATCACAGGCACCCAGGTGGTTGCATGTACACGATGTTGACGCAGCCACTTCCAAACTGGCTCTGTTGCTAGACTCACCACAGCCGCAAGCACCACGGCCATTCCATTGAGAAAACGAACTTGCACTTGCACTGGCGCATAGCTCAGTGGCAGAACAACCAGCGGCCAGACCCAAAAAACTGCACGGATCCCGACCAAGATTTTTCGGTGCTTCCATGCCATCCACAGGTACATTGGGATCATTGCTCCATAGCCTAACCCTAAGACAATCCAAGACGGACTTGGCGTGACATTCTGCTGCGCCCAGCCAAGAATATTCTTATCAACCAGCAGAATCGCCACAAAGTACAAGAGCACAGCAAAACCTCCTGCTGCCATAATACCCAGCCGGGTGCTTTCCTGACGAAGTAGGGATTGACGTTTTTCTGGTTCGTGCACATAGCGCACGATCCCAATGCCAAGGATTACAGCGAAAAGAATCGGAACGTCGTATGGATGAATGAGGGAAAGGAGCAATGTCCCAGCAAAAAGCACTGACCGTGGCACAATACCGGGTTGCTGCCCGTCACGTAAAGCCAGGGTTACCAGGAAAATGAGGAGGGCGAGTGAGAGAATGAAGAGCGGTGAATGCGCAATTGATTGAAAAGTGGAAAGGGTTGGGACGATAATATCCGCTGGCAGGTAATCAGCATTGGGTGGAAACAGTCCTGGTAGTTGTTTAATAAATGGTAAGAAGTACAAACCAACCCCCGATCCAAAAATTCCAAGTGTCGTTGCCACTGCACGTCCCCGAATTGTGGGTAGCAGTAGTCCAGCGAAACGGTACACAGCCAACACGAGTAAAGGAATGCTGGCCAACCGAACCAAGTGGAAGAGGAAGACTGGCGCCAAACTAGTGATCCGTGCGAGAAAACCAATAACTGCCCACAAGGGCTGGAAGAAACTCTGCGTGTGCGGTTCTGGCGCAAAGACGTTTGCAAAGAAAACCGTGCCACTTACCCGCGCCTGTTCAATGTACGAAAGGTAGATGCCATTGTCATTCCGCGCAGTTCCACCAAAACCAATGAAGACTTTCTCCGGTGGTAACCGAAGTACGCCCACCAGCAGGGGGATGCCGGCGCTAAGGATAGCTACCACGCTCAGCGCCCACAGAAATTGACGCTCCCGTTGTGTAAAGGGTGGGAAAAGACGTTCCATGGCATGTGATGCTTGTGGGCAGCGTTACCGCTTCTCCAGCAGCAGCATGGTCCACGGAATGGGCTGCTTGCCGCGGCGAACCACAAACGGTTGCCCAACGAATCGCCGGAAACCCCAGGGTGTCCAGTGGTTGATGTGCCCTGGGGTATTCCCCCAACCTTTCAGGTACGTCCCGCGTGCCATGTTCATCACTCGCCAGAGTGGCTCGTTGGGCACGCTAATAATCGTCCACTTCCGGGTCACCCGCGCCAGCTCGGCCAGCGCTTTTTCCGGCTGCTCCAAATGCTCCAGTACTTCCAGAGCAAAAACCAAGTCCACAGAAGCATCTGGCCGTTGGAGACCGAAAATCGACTCCACGCTGCAGGTTGCACTTGGCACGCGCTGCTGGGTTGCCGTTACTAATTCTGGCGTGATGTCCGATGCCTGCAGATCAACATCAGGCAAGAAGTGCCGAATGTGCTCGGTGGAAAAGCCTTCACCGCAACCAACTTCTAACACGCTGTGCAAATCGCTTGGCAATAACCCCTGCAACGTTTTAAAAAACCCGCGCAGGAAGTGCCGCATGATTGGGTTCTTCGATTCGTACTTCCCGCGAAAATCGTCCTCCGGACGAGTGATGGGTGGTTGGTATGGCATATCCGTACCTTACTCTGGATTCTGCCAAGAGTAAATCCACACCTCGGCATCTTCATATGCCAATGTGACGCCGGGTGTCACCCGAACATTCTCCTGCATCTCCCGATGGTCTTTTTCCACAAAAATCCACTTTGTGCCAAAGAGGTTAAAGGCTTCAGCCAGGTTGTCCTTCTTCTGACCCAGGGTGGTCTCTGCCCAGGCCCAGTACCGCGTGGCATCTTGGCGGTACAGGAAGGTAGGGTCCAGCCCCGCAATGTACGCATTCACGGTGTCGTAGTAGAACAAGACGGGAAAATCATCCCAGTCACTGTGGAAAACCACGTCACCGGGTTTGGAGTGCTCGGCCATCCAGGTAGCCGACGCCTGGAAATGCGTGGCGTTGATCCCCGAGGAAAGGTTGCGGACGTTCGTTCGCTGATCACGCGCCACCACGTATGGCACACTGACAAGAATGTACAGCGCCAGCAAACCCACAACAATTTTCCGGCGCTGCCACTGCTGCCACACGCTCTGCCAGATATTCCGCCAGTCCGAGCTAAGCAACACTTCGCCTAGTTGCACTGCTGCCGCCAAGGCAATGAACGGTACGGCGTACTCCACGTAGCGACGCGATTTTAACGTCGCAATGCTAAAGAGCAAAGCCAAAAGCACGAGGGTCCAGCCTCTTGCGGTTGTCCGTCGTAGGTGGACAATGGCGAGCACCAATCCCAGCAAAAACGGGATGATAACGACCACGTTATTCCCAATGAACTCGGTGAAACCGTACGGGTACCACTCCCCACCCACGCCAATGACGTTCCGGTAGTTCACCACCCCTATTTGAATGACCTGTTCCCACAAGAAATGGAAGGTGTTTGGGAAAAATGGATTTGCTACCATGCCCACCCCGGCGCCCGCCAGCACGCAGCCAAAAACCTGCAACGGGCGATAGCGTACAAGCCCCTTCCATTTCCACCAGGGTTTTCGGCGCTCCTCCGGTGCTTGCCGAGTCCAGTGGCGAATGACGTCAACCAACGCGTAGGCGAAGAGTGACAAGCCAGCAGCGGCAATGAGCACCAGAAAACCGCCGTAGAGCAGCACGAAAAACCAGGCGAGGAAAAAGGTCAGCCAGCGCTTGCCCCGGAATACGCACCACAGACCAATAAGGAGTGTGGCAAGTGATAAGCTGGGTGCTTTGGCCAAGCTCATTCGAAACGTAAAAGGCGTGGCGGCCAGCAGCACGACGGCCCAGACCCACGCCTGCCGCACCCCAAAACTCCGGACAAACAAGACAACGACGGTAAGCAGAAGCGCAGCGAACATTACGGTGGCGAGCTTGATGCCAGCTAGTGGATCCATGAGCCGGACAAACGGCACCAAAGCAACGTGGTACAGCCAGTGCTGGTCAATGTAGTGCTCGCCTAGGGTGGTGAAGGGCAACCAGGGTAATTCCCGCACCGCACCCTGCTGGCTGGTCAGCACTGCAATCCGCGCGTGGTAGAAGGAGTCGGGATCTGCAAACACCGCGCTCCGCTGCATCAGGAAGAAAGCCACAAAACTCACTGCAAATGTGCCCAAGAGCATCAGGAGCGTCGTGTGGCTCCGCCAGTGAATGGTCATGCAGGAAGTATACCAAGAGGAAGCTGTACGCCATAAAGCAGTAGACCTGTATGACCATTCTCAATTGAACTTTCTACTCTTTGTGATTACAAACCCAGGGCGGGTGTCCCTGCCTTCGCTGAAAAGAATGGGGGTGAAGGAGAGCGACGAGCGGGTTGTAGCATGGGTGGAAAATCTTGAGGGCGGCGTCTGTACAATTATGACTGACAAT
>CAZBMC010000032.1:0-9963 GCA_964493065.1 uncultured Gammaproteobacteria bacterium | reverse complement strand
CACGGATAAGAAAAAGCAGCTCTGGGAGAGAGCTGCTGTTTTTGGCTAGTACTGTTTGACGCTGAATATCGCGCGGAGCAAGTTGAGCACATCCTGGGTGGGTTTTTCCAGGAGGTCTTGGGTAACGTTTCGAAGAATTGCTTCGCTCACAAGGGCGTGGGTTAATTCAATAGCATGCACCGGATTTACCCCATTAAGTACCTGCGGGTAGGTGAAATCATTGAGCTTCAGTTTGCGTCCAGCATCAGCTAACCACGGTATGAATGTAGCCGAGGTATGCTGCAGGAGCGCGAGCACAGACACGCCGTAGAGCCCACTTCTTTGAGCATAGACGATCAGCGATTCAGCGCGCTGCTTTGCTTCCATCCTGCGAGAATGGTTTTGTTCTGCATTCCGCAGGGGAGCAACGAAACGGTCGAGCATTGCCGGGTAATCTTCATTCATTTCGCATTTCAAGTTCACGCGGCACGCATGTTGGGCTGGTTCGCTTTGCACCCGTAGCCACGTGAGTGACAGCAGGGGAATGAACGTTGGTCGTATGGTGTCCGCGTAGGTGAGCACGATATCGGTGAGTGCTTCAGGCTCGAGTGTTGCTATAGATGGCAACATTCCCCTGACAACATTCGTTGCTTCTCGGAGTTCATGTTGGGTTTTCCCATATAATTGCCGTTCCTCCAAAGGTTGCGTCGATGACATTGGTAAAGGTCTCCTTTCTGGTTTTTTTTCGTTTCCGGTGAGCTTACTCCAACACCAGGTGTCCGTCAAGAAAAAAGACGGCAGTTTTGGGAACTGCCGTCGGGTGGTTGAGTGGCTTCCTTAGGAGGAGCAAACGGTGCAGTCCCTCCAGCTGTGAAAGAGCGGGCCCAGCGCCTCAACCAAAGCGCAGGCAACGGAAACTGCAGTGTAAGACAAAGTACGGGGAAGGTCGAGAAATGGTGGGGGTTGACAAAGTATCAGAAAAGCGTAGGCTGAAATCTTCAGAAAAATCAACTTGCACATTCTAAGGAAAGGAGAACTGCTTGCCACACAGCGTCATCAAACCACAGGATGTGGGAAAAATGGAATTATGGCTCCAGCAGGGAGTGTTGGAATCAATTACAATTCCACCCAAAGCTGAAGAAGGGGTTATGATCCTTATGCTCTGCAACTCAGGGCCGCAACTCCGGGATCGGCTCAACTTCTACTGGCGGATGATACGGGTTGTCCATCCAATCCTCACACATGGTGGGATTACCCGATTGTCACCCATTGGTCGTTGCTTCGACAAGAATGCAATGGCTGGCCTTGGCAAAGCAGCAAGCCTGCTACCAACTGCTGTCCATGGCGCTGAGGCGCATTACCCGTGCGCAGACGGTGAACTGCGTGGGTATTCATTGGAGCAGACACTCCTGCACGCGTACCATGGGTGGGTGGAACACAATCGGCAATTCGGTACGCCTGAGCAACCAGTGGAACTCTACTTCCACTTTGACTTTACCGGGTCATGCATCCCCGATCGAAGCATGGAAACCTACCGAGTCAATCCGGTAAAAGTGACTCAGCACATTGAGCAGAGCCGGTTGGCCGCGCAAGCGTAAACGTATTCACAAGTTCATTCGTGGCTGGTAGACTAACTGTCTATCAGCCTTTTTTCTTTTCCTATGTCCCACACCTGCAAAGCCCTGGTTCTTCACTGCATGGATTTCCGCTTCCATACGGCAATCCGAGATTTCTTGATCGCGCACAAGTTGACCGACCAGTATGATGTCGTTTCCCTTGCCGGCGCGTCAAAGAGCTTGGTGGAAGGGGATGTACACGGTGCGCCAGTACTCCTGAAGCAGCTGGAGCTTTCCAAGAAACTGCACGATATTCAAGAAGTCTACCTGATTCACCATACTGACTGCGGTGCATACGGTGGAAAAGCAGCCTTTGCGTCTGACCATGCGGAGCGGGAAAAGCACGATGCCGACACCTTGGCAGCCGCAGCAATGATACGGAAGCAGGAGCCAAGTCTGGTTGTCCACAGGTTCCTAGCACGCCTGGCTGAGGATGGGGAGATTTCCTTTGAAAAACTTGGGTAAGCTTCCCCAGCTAGTGCGAACACCTCTTCTGCCGCCAAGTGGTGCGTGGTAGAATACAGGCATGGAGCGCCAATTGTTCCAGCCAAAGAAGAAGGAGATCCAAATACTCTGTTAGCTGCGCCCGCGTTCACCCGCGGGTTTTTGTAAACACCAAGTACATTAACAATTTACGAAAGAAGAAAGGAGGCTGCCTTCCAAGGAGCAAGTATTCATTCAAATTTTTCGGTTTTCTTCATTGAACCGGCTGGTTTAGAGATCAATGGAACTTTTTTTCGCCAAATGCCGTTCAAGACGCAAAAAAAGTATCGTTCCCGATTCTACGACTATTCCGGGTTGCTCTTCGAAACCATAGAAGAAGTATGGACGGCAGAGTTGCTCATTGCCATGCGTATTCGGTTCATGCATCACGTGCAGTACCCATTAGCGGGAACGCATGTAAGTCCAGATTTTACACTTGAGCGAATGTTTCAATGGGTAACTACTAAGGACGATCCGCATCATGGTGCTAGCTTCATGATTATTGAAGTAAAACAAACTGTTGAAGCAATTCACCGGCATCGTGCAAAGTATGATGCAATTGAACAAGAGTACGGCTTTCCAACGCTCCTGCTTTCAGGAGACGAAATTCAGAAGTACCTTCAAATTGGCGCACTGCCAATAGTCGCCTTGCAGGCTGCGTAATGAAACAAACCACACACACAAAGACTGGAGGCTCGTCTTCCTTACAAAAAGAGTGAAACGAGAAATTGAAATTCAAAGAAATGAGGAACTCTGCCCAACATTCCCCATGTCCAAGAGTGGCTTGGAATTCCGAGGCGTGGTGTACACACCGCGCTGTATCCCCCAAAACCATCTTGGGCGACCATGCACCTGCGGAGCTTTAGAAACAGAGGAGGAGCTCTACATGCAGGAATTGCTTGGTGTGATGGGTATCGAATCTATTCACCACGTCCATTTTCCCATTGGAGAAGATTGGGGAGTTAGCCCGGATTTCGTCTTCGGTACATTGTTCGTATGGGATGGCGGACGAGGCGATCCGTACAATGGCAAAATCCTCATGGGCATTGAGGTCAAATTTTCGGAAACTGGCCGATCCACGAGTATCAAACGTTACCGCCTCTTGGCGTTACGGCTCCGCGTCCCTATTCTCATTCTCACCCGAAGTGAAGTTGAGAAGTGGTACCGCTACGGCCGTTTGCCTGTGAAGCGGGCGACCAGAGCCCAGTACGAGAAACTTGTTGCGTAACATTCCAGCCTGTCACATTCCGTGGCAGGCTTTTCTTTATTCGGCTATACTTATGTTCTGGGCGTAGCTCTTCGATGACTCGGTCGGGTGGTTGGGTACGTGGGGATTTTCAGCGGGGCAGGCACTGTAAATAAAAGTGGTGCATTGAACCTTGAGCAGGGCAACCCATCGCCCTGCTTTTTTTCTGCTTGACGAAGCTGTATATTCTGCATAGGGTGGAGAAGACAAAAAGACAAGGAGGCAATGTGCCAGGCGTGTACTACGAACATGTGCGACGGCTGAAGGTTGAAATGAAAAAAGCTGGATCGTTGGATATCTTCAACGTGAAGGTGTACTACTGCGTTGGGTTTAATGGTGATGTTGAAACCTGTGATGCAAAGTACCAACCCTGCGCGCACTGCGGTGAGAAACGGAAAGGGCATCGAACCTTCCGGCCGTATGTGGAAATGGTCAAGGTTGAACGTGTCGACAAACCAGAAAAAAGCATAAAAAACCATTCAGCCATTTGGCAACTGGCTGCGGCTACATTCTTCCAGGAGCCGGACATCAAAGATCTACCAGCCTTCTGCAAGAATTGCCCAAAGAATGCAGGAAAGCTGAAAGATTAACGTGAGCATAGGCGACCAATACCCAATGGTCGCCTTTTTTGACACTTTGCATCATATTCGATAGGCTGGGGGGTCGATGGAGAAAGCAGCCATAGGCATGAGGAAAAGGTTCTTGTTCGGAAACGAAAATACAACAATCAAACATGGAGGATGTATGGCAGATGTGCACTTTGACGATGAGCTGGTGGTTGAAGTTGAGGGGGTTGATTACCGGGTATGCTACACGACCGCAATAGAACCTGTGGATGACTACTGCGCCGACTGTCGTCAGTATGCCGATCCGAAAAATATGGTTTTCCAGGGAAGGGTAAAAATCGTGCTCATTGAGGACACTCGCGTAGGAGGTGAGCGGGTAGAACGTACGAGCGATCGAGGGAAGGAAGTGTGCGAGGCATTTTTGGAGCAGGATGAAATTGTCCAAAAACGGCAGATTCGATGCCAGGAGTGCCTCGAGGAAATGGGCTTACCCAGTAGCTTTTGATCATTTGCCCCACCTGGTACCAGGTGGGGCAATATTACATTTTTATCTTTTTGACTTTCAGGGGTAAATTCGATAGGCTTGGGTTCAAAGGAAAACAGAAACATGTACGTAGACAGCAGGAGGTCGCATGCAGAAGTATGAGGTTTTGGTATTTTGCGCCCATCCAGATGATGCCGAACGGCACATGGGTGGCTGCATTGCCCATTTGGCGCGCAGCGGTAAGCAAGTGCTAATGGTCTCCCTAACTTCCGGCGAGATGGGAACGCATGGTGATCCAGTAACGCGGAAGCAAGAATTTCAAGCTTCTGCCAAGGTACTGGGAGTTGACGGATTACTAATGCACTTCATGGACACCGGAGTGGAGAACAACCGAGCAAGTCAGCTGGCAATTGCGCGGCTCATCCGTGCACATCAGCCAAGTGCGCTTTTTGCGCCCTATCCCGAACGTGGCCCGGTGTTGCATGGGGTTTATGCGCACGGTGATCATTGCACAACCGGCGAAATCGTCACACAGGCCATCCTGCTTGCCAAACTGAAAAAAGTGGATGAGTCTGTGTCGCCGCATAAAGTGCAGCACCTGCTGTACTACATGCTGCCACCCAATGTGCCACCCAATGTCCTCGTTGCCATTTCTGATGAGGATATGCGCATCGCCTTGCGGTCTATAGCAAGCCATGAGTCGCAACTGGCAAGCTATACGGGTGATGTGCCACTCGCAGAGTACCTCACTTCAGTGCGGCGAGTACTGTGCCGGCAGTACGGTGCTGCACTGCCCAATGGCTGCCATCTGGCTGAAGGATTTGTCCATCTTGGTCCGCTGGTTCTCCGCGGAGATTCCCTGAACGCACTTTTCCAGAAAGTCTAAAACCGCCAACCCCAGTACGCTGTCCTGGGGTTTTTCAAGCCCAGAAACACGTACTATAATAGGGTAGTTCACTCTTCACGAATCCATGTATGGATATACTAGTTCTCTGCGACTCGCAATTTGGTAACACGCAGAAAATTGCCGAAGCCATTGGCCGCGGCATTTCTGGCGACGTCCAGGTTCGAACAGTGAAAGATACCGGCAATATTGATTGGCACGAGCTGAAGCTCCTTGTCGTTGGCTCACCGACGCAAGGTGGCCGGCCAACACCTATGCTCCAAAAAGTCTTCGCCACTATTCCTGCGAATGGTTTGCAGCAGTGCAAGGTGGCGGCATTTGATACGCGTCTCAAAGAGGAGGACCACAAGTTTGGTCTCCGATTGTTGATGAAAACCATTGGGTACGCTTCAGCGAAGATTGCCAAGATATTAGAGAGTAAGGGTGGCACTTTGGCTGCCCAGCCAGAAGGATTTTTCGTTGCCGACAAAGAAGGCCCACTCAAAGCTGGTGAACTCGAACGTGCAGAGCAGTGGGCCCGCTCGCTGCGCTTGTCTGCTTAGCGGGTGAGAGAAGCATCTCGTTCAGTAATTTCCTTTTATGGAAAAAGAAATCGAGCAGGAGATTGAGAAAGCGTTCGAAGACCACGTGGAAAAGAAAGTGGAGGAAAAGGTGAAGAAGGCATTCAAAAAGAAAAGCCCAGCTGCCCGGCGCGTGGGCTACGTCTTTGCTTTGGCTTTTAGCATCCTCTTCTTGTGGATAGTGAACAATATCGAAAACTGGACAGTGCAGTGGGTAACGCAGAGTTGGGATAACGTGCTGCCATGGCTCCAGGTTTCGGCGGTCGTGAACATTGCCGTGTACGTTGCTTTCTTCTTCCATGATAGTCGGGGATTCTTCTACGTTGGCCGTCTTGCGCTTGATGGCTTGGGCATTGCAGTGAGCGTCCGGCTCTTCCAAGTGTACCCTTTTGACTTTCAGTACCTCTTTGGTGGCTGGAGTTGGCTGAACCCCGTTGGCCGTGTGCTCCTGGTTATCGGTATCGTTGGCATTGGCATTGCCATTATTCTTCGCACCGTGCGGCTCTGCACCGGAAAGAATATATATGACTAATCCAACATCGCAAATAGAAAACCACAATTCAGAAAATGTAAGTCACAAAGGTTTTTCGTGGGATTTTTTCATCTCGAGCATTGGCATACCAGGCATATTCTGGGTAGTATACTTTTTACCCTTACGTAGAGTTTTCAGTTATTTTTTCCTGATTCTCGCAATTATTTTTTCGATATTTTTCTTAGTGCGAAGCATGAAGAAATTTTCTATTGGTCGGGACAAACGAGCTCTCGTGCCTATTATGTTGAGTGCCTGGGTTGCTTGTATCATCGCCTCCTGGTTTTTCATATTGTTGATAGGGTTTATTATTGGCAATGATTAACCACCGATCATTCAACTGATACGCATTAGGACAATTACCATTTTTTTACAACCACGTTATGCCCTTCGACCCCAAGAAAGATTGCTGCCCGAAGTTTGATCCCGCGCCCTGGGATGGAAAAAAATTTGTATGGCAGGGTAAAAAGTTCATTAAGGACAAAGTGTGTACCTTCTTCCACATCCCCATGAATTTTGGTTCGGCAATGAAAAAGTTGCAGGCGCAGGTGGAGAAAGCTGGAGCAACTATGCAGGATTACATGGCACTTTCCGACCACACTTCCAAGTGGAACATGGATCTGTACCTGGCTGTGGACAAGGAAATTGTAGGTGCGGAGAATGTCGCCCTCAGCGGCACGTTCCTCAGCAAGGTGTACGAAGGGAAGTTCCAAGACACGGGGAAGTGGTGTCAAGACTTCACCACGTATGCAAAGCTGCAGGGATACGCTACGATACAGAAGTGGTACATGTGGTACACCACCTGCCCCAAATGTGCGAAGAAGTACGGAAAGAATTACGTTGTTATAATCGCTCGAGTAACCTAAAAAGCCTATGTTCGATCTCCACATCAGCAAACGTACCAGCGAAGCCGTCTACGGCATGGGTTTCGTAGGCGCGGTCATTTACTTCATTTCCACGGCGACGAGCTTCTGGGACGGGGTGCTTGGCGTCCTCCAGGCCATTGTCTGGCCCGTGTTCTTTGTGTACGAAGCGTTGCAATTTTTTTACTCTCGTTAATTCTTTTTAACCTCGCAATTTTATGGATACGAAAATGGTTTCAATCGGCGCGGCCTTCCGCTACGCCTGGGAAACTCTCAAGAAGGACTTCTGGTACTTCATTGGGATTTCCGTGCTCTACGGTGTCATCACAAATATTCTGAACGGCAGAGACGGGAATAATGGTTGGGGGGTTCTTAGTATTTTCATCAGCGCCTGGCTCACCGGTGGTTTGTACCGGATTCTGCTGGACTACAAGGACGGGAAGAAGCAAGAGTTTAGCGTGCTCTTCACCCAGTTCAAGCAGTTCTGGCGCATCCTGGGTGGATCCATTCTCGTGGGGCTCATTGTCATTGGTGGGCTCATCCTCCTCATTGTGCCTGGCATCATCTGGGGCTTGCGCTACATGTTCACCATCATGCTCATTGTGGACAAGAACATGGACGTGGGAACAGCTATGCACGCCAGCGCGGAAATGACCCGGGGAATGAAAGGAAAACTCTTTGTCTTTATCTTGGCTTGCATTGGTTCCTTCATTCTGGGTGCCATCTGTCTGGGTGTCGGCGTCTTCGTGGCTATGCCAATCATTTGGTTGGCATTCGTGTACCTGTACCGCAGTTTGCCAAACCCAAACGTGGTGCAGAGGCCAGAACCCGAACCCACGGTGTAACAATTTTCCTTCAACGCAGAAAACCCGCCAAGTGCGGGTTTTTGCTTTGTCAGAAGCGTTCGTTTTCATTCATTATTGACAACATTCTGATTGTGTGTAGAATTGTTATCAACAAAACCTTAGGAGGAAAAAATGTTCGGACGTGTCGTATTCACCTTAGTGGTCATTGCACTTGCGCTCATTCCTACCTGGTTCTTCCTCTTCTTGCGGAGCATTGCCAACCCAACCGGGTTTTGGCAAAACATAGTAACCTTCGGATTGGGGATCTGGTTGTTGGGAGGACTCCAGCTTATCTTCTTGGTCGTTGGCGCATTCGTCCTCCTCGCAGTGCTTGCCAAATAGTAACATCTTCGTAGACCGACAACAGTCGGTCTTTTTTTCAGAATAGTGTTTTCTCATCATTGCCGATTCCCGCCCAAGGCGGGGGATTGACAAAATCCGGTTTTTGCGTTAGGATTTCTGGAAACAGAAATGCATTTGGAGGATCTATGAACATTGAGAAAATGAGTTTATGGTGGACGATTTGGTTGGGGGCTGGGCTTGGGCTCAACGCGCTCTGCCCAATCGTATGTTTTTTCAGCGCCATGCTTGTGGCATCAGTCTGGGTGGCAATCATTAGTATCGCGATCATTGGTACGGCTGCAGGAGTAATGTTCTTCGCGCTCAATCAGTCTGAGCTGGTGAGGAAATCTGCATTCGTTCTGTCACTCAAACACCTGCTCATTGCGGCGCACGCGATGGGTATGAGCGCGGCTGTATTCTCACTTCTGGTTGGCTTTCCGCTCATGACGAACGGAATCGTCCTGCCAGTCCTTGGCTTCATGATAGCCTGTAACGTTGCCGTGCCAACCGGCGTGTTCCTGGCCTACACGTTCCAGAAGATGTACCACGTCATGCGCCAGGTCAATAGTTTGGCCACCATAGCATAGTTCGTTATCAGCACATTAAACCCCGAGCATCTGCCCGGGGTTTTGTCATTCAGCGGTCGAAGTTTGGAAAAATAAAAAAGCGCTGATGGCAGCGCTTAATACTTTTTGTAATCATTTGTTCGAAGATCGAAGCATGGTTACGAACATGAGGCGGTTATCAGCAACCCCGCCATAGTGCTCCGCGATCATTGCTCGGAGAAGCTCTTGCTGATTGACAGTGGGCTGGCGCTGCACAAGAATGGACCGCATGTGGCAGTTCAAGCAAACGTGAATGTACACATTCCCGCACGTCCGCAACTTTACGGGCAGCTCTTCTTGGAGAAATGTGCGTGTGGAGTCACTACCCCCTTTGTGGTTGCAAAACGGGCAGCCAGATTTGTCGAGTAACTTCCCGGTGATGATTTTTGTACTGTTCGGGGCAAAGAGCAGATTATCATTATCCATCGTACCTCCTCGGTGGTAAGTTTGTTTTTTGCTATCTTAGGCCTCATATACTGGACTGTCAATATTTTGCTTCTCTCAGTCTCCACCGTGTTTGGTAGAAAATGCGCTTTGACAAAACATTGTGTAGTGATAAGGTATGGGCATTCTCAAATTGAAATAGACCTTTTAGAAGGAGGAAGTACTGTGAGTAAGAAGCTCATTGTGATTCGGACACTCAGGGGAGGGATAAAACGGCACACCCTCAGAAACGCGGTTGAAGTTGAGAGTGCGGAGTATGCTCGTGCGCTCACGGATCATTTCAAACAGCATGGCAGCACGCGTCTGCACCTACTGGACTGTAGTGAGATCCGGTGTGTAGTGTCGGACGTGTACGATGCAATCGTCGCCGTTCATAAGCAGCTGGAGAAGCACGGCCGCAAGCTGGTGATCAGCGCCGGGGACAATACCAGGCGGTACATTCAGTACAAGCAGGAGTTCTGTTTTGAGGGAGTGAGTGTGTGCCTCACCGAAGAAAG
>CAZBMC010000031.1:8534-10200 GCA_964493065.1 uncultured Gammaproteobacteria bacterium | reverse complement strand
GAGCAGGGGCCTTTTAAGCCCAAGGTTCTGGGTTCGAGTCCCAGCGAGCCCACCACGCGTCATCACGTGTTCCACCCTCCGCATGCTCGCATTCGCGAGCCTGCTTCGGATTCCACACGTATGCCGCTTTCCCCATGAACGCGTGCTCTCCGCCTATGGCGGATCCGCGCCACATTCATGGGGACCCCAATGAAAAGAAAAACTTTCTAACGGACTTTAGTCCGGTTTGCTAGTTTGAGCACACGACTAAAGTCGCTATGAAAAAAGAGGGTGAGCAAAAGCTTACCCTCATACAATTGTAGAAACATTACCTTGACGCAGCTACGCATTCCAAATTATCCACCAAGAAGTGCGTATCTCTAATGTGGAATCCTGCCTTCTGAAGCAGAGCAATTGACGCTGTATTAGCCTTTGCAACGTGCGCAAAGATCTGTCGAACCCCTTGACGCTGTAGCATATCCACAGCGGATAGGAGTAAATCTAGTCCACCATGCTGTCGTCGGTATTCAGGGAGGACTGCGAGTTTGTAAATATGACCGTACAACCAATCGTGACTCGCAAGTACAACCCCTACAACCGTAGAACTACGAATAATGTCCATTTCCACAGCTAAACATGCGCCGGTATTTTTTTCCACGAGTCTGGAAAAAGCTGCGGGACTAAAAGCTTCCGCAAAGGTCGGGGTCATCAACCCGCATTGTGTAAGGATCTGCCGAACAATGACGTAATCATCTACCGTTAACAACCGAACGGGCTTCATTTTCTACCTCTTTCAGATATATGTATTTTGCCCAATTGTAGTTGCAAACCCTGGTGGCGTCAAGCGCCGTCTACTTCCCCTTCGCCCGTTGGACTAACTTCCAGAAGACCTGGCGGGTGGTTTCTACATCGGCCAACGCACGGTGAGCAGTTGGTTGCGGCACTTCCAGGTACGCAGCGACTTTTTGCAAACTGTAACTGGGAATAATCAAGTACTTCTTGGCCAGGGTGATGGTATCCAAAATTTGGTTGGTCAGGGTGGGAATCCCCATCCGCTTCAGGTGCGCGTTGATGAAGCCCACATCGAATGGAGCATTGTGTGCCACAATCGGTAGATTGCCCAAAAATGCAACAAAGGCGGGGAAGACATCCTCTGGGCTCTTCCCTTCAACGGCCAGCAACTCATTACTAATCCCGTGCACCTTTTCTACGTCTGCTTCCACCCGCCGAATGGGTTTCACCAAGCTGCAGAACTCCCCCACCACATCCTGGCCTTGGACTTTCTGCGCCGCAATTTCAATAATCTCATGGCCGTCCTCTGGCTTCAGGCCAGTGGTTTCCACATCGAGGACAACAACAATGGGGTCAGTGAGAGACATCGGTAGGTAGAATAGCATGGGGAAGCCGTAGAGCCATAGAGCGGTAAAGCTGTAGAGGTCTTTTTCTGTCATCCTGAGGAGTCTTCGACGAAGGATCTCCAGACAATATACAAACTTCGGAGATCCTTCGAAGACTCAGGATGACAGAGAGAAAAGAAAGGATTGAGGTTTTGGATTGTGGATGGAAGAGAGGAATAGGACAGTTATTAACCCTACCCATCCCACACCCTAGAACTCCACTCGCTGCAACACCCAAACCCTCCACCAAGTACAAAACTGTGCACAACCCGTGTACCCGCTGGGGACAG
>CAZBMC010000031.1:0-8524 GCA_964493065.1 uncultured Gammaproteobacteria bacterium | reverse complement strand
CTGTCATTGCGAGCTCCAGCAGGAGCGTGGCAATCTTGCAGTAACACGGACCAGGTAAACTCTCTGGCTCGTGACCACGATCTTCGCACCCTGGAGAGAGTGCTCTGGTTTCACCACATTGTCTCTCCCGTCAGGGTTACCTTCCCCTCCCCATTCGTATATTCGTAGCATCTTTTCGTAATTCGTAACCCATGTGCACAACCCGTGTACCCGCTGGGGACAGGTGCGCCTTGCCCCGGTTTTACCCCGCAGGTATCATATGAAGACCTATGGCAGACGCGCATTCCCTGGAAAAACTCCCCCCGCAAAACCTGGAGGCTGAACAAGCCCTTTTGGGGTCTTTGCTCATTGATAAGGATGCCATTATTAAGGTCGCGGACATCCTGCAGCCAACGGACTTCTACCGGGATTTGAACGGGAAAATCTACGAAGCCATGCAGGAGCTCTACGCAGCCCAGGAGCCCATTGACGTGGTGAGCCTGGCCAACCGCTTGGAGGAACGGAAACTGCTGGAGAAAATTGGTGGCATGAGCGCGCTCACCGCCTTGGCCAACGCCGTTCCCACAGCCAGCCACGTGGTGAGCTACGCCAACATCGTGCAGCGGAAGTCCACCCTCCGCCGGCTGCTCCGCGCAGCCTCGCAGATTACCTCCCTGGCGTACCAAGAAGAAGCGAATGTGGAAGGTGTGCTGGACGAAGCTGAGCAAGAAGTTTTTGGCGTTTCCCAGCGCTACTTGAAGCAAAACTTCATCCCCATTCGCTCCGTGCTGTCTGAAGCGTTTGACCGGATTGACGAGCTGCACAAAGGCGCAGGCAAACTCCGCGGCATCACCAGCGGCTTCCCCGACATTGATAAGCTGCTTGCAGGATTCCAGAAGAGTGACTTGATCATTGTTGCTGCCCGCCCAAGCATGGGCAAAACCACCTTGGCCATGGACTTTGCCCGGTACGCGGCAGTGAAGGCCCGCGTACCTGTGGGCATCTTCTCCTTAGAAATGTCCAAAGAGCAGCTGGTGGACAAAATGCTTTGCGCCGAAGCCGGGGTGGACCTCTGGAAAATGCGCACCGGCCGTTTGTCTGACCGACCGGAGGACAATGACTTCCCCAAGATTGGTCATGCCATGGGTGTGCTGAGTGAAGCCCCGCTATTCATTGACGACTCTGCTACCAGTAACGTGATGATGATGCGCACCAAAGCTCGCCGCCTGCAGGCTGAGCACGGCCTGGGGATGATTGTGGTGGACTACTTACAGCTCATGGAAGGTCGGGCAAATACCGAAAGCCGCGTACAAGAAGTTGCGGAAATTACCCGCGGTTTAAAAGCCATTGCCCGGGAACTGAGTATCCCCGTGATTGCCCTGTCCCAGCTCTCCCGTGCTGTGGAAAGCCGCGAACGGAAAATCCCCATGCTCGCTGACCTCCGCGAATCCGGCAGCATCGAACAAGACGCCGACGTGGTGATGTTCATCTACCGCCCAGCCATGTACGACCGCGAGAATATTGATCCCCTGAAGAAGAATGTGGCCGAGATTCACATTGCCAAGCACCGCAACGGCCCCACTGGCCAGGTGGAACTCATCTTCAATGACAATAAAGTTCGGTTTGAAAGTAAGGCCGACGAAAAATTCACCGGCCCTGCTCCCCTCTAATTCCCTAACGCTATACCAGTATGTTTGAAAAGCTGAAGCAGATTAAAGACTACCGCAGCCAAGCTAAGAAGATCCAAAGCTCACTGAAGACGGAGCAAGTAGAAGGAAGCGGCGGCTGGGGCAAAGTGAAAGTCTCCATGGACGGCAATCTGGAAGTGCAGGACGTGAGTATTGCGTCTGACCTGCTCCACCCAGAAAAAGCCAACGACGTGCAGAAAGCTGTGGCCGAGGCTGTGAATGACGCCACGAAGAAAGCGCAGAAGAAGATGGCCAGCCGAGTAAAAGAAATGGGCGGTCTCCCCAACCTCCCGGTCTAACGCATGCCTAGTTACGCTGACGCCATCCAGGAACTCATTGAGCGGCTCAACCGCCTGCCTGGCATTGGCCCCAAGTCGGCAGAGCGCCTGGCTTTCCACTTGGTCAAAGCACCAGCAACTGAGCGCGAGCAACTCACGCGGGCAATTGCCAATGTCCAAACCGGCGTGCACCGCTGCAGCACCTGCGGCCAGTGGAGCGGTGCAGACCCATGCCGCATTTGTGCAGACACCAAACGCAACCCAGCGTTGCTATGCGTGGTGGCGGAAACCCAGGATGTGACCGCTATTGAACGCACCCACGAATTCCGGGGGTTCTACCACGTACTCGGCGGCGTGGTAAATCCCCTGGCGGGCATCACCGGCGAAGATTTGCATGTCGACAAACTCCTGGCGCGTCTCAAAGCGCCTGACGTGAAAATCACAGAGGTGATCTTTGGCCTGAATCCTGACCTGGAAGGGGAAACCACGATGCTCTACCTCACGAAGCTCCTTCGGCCGCTCAACGTCAAACTCACTCGTTTAGCACGGGGTCTGCCCATGGGCTCCAACCTAGAGTATGCGGATGAAGTGACCTTGGGCGATGCGATGAAGGGGCGACGGACGGTTTGAGAAATAAAAAAGACGGGGTTTCACCCCGCATCGCTGACGAACCTAACAGGTTTTACCCGGTGATTTTGGTAATCTTCACCTTGGTCAGCTGCTGGCGGTGACCAATTTTCCGGTGCTTGCGGGTCTTGGCTTTGTACGTCTCCACGTAGATTTTCTTGCCTTGCGTCTGGTTCACCAGCTCTGCTTCCACTTTGGCGCCTGTCACAAAAGGCTTGCCCACGGTTGGGGTTTTACCTTTGGCAACCAGAAGCACCTGGTCAAAGGTTAATTTTGCCTTTGCCTCGCCTTCCAGTTTTTCCACCTGAAGGACGTCCCCCTCTTTCACGAGGTATTGTTTGCCGCCGGTTGCGATGACTGCGAATGTTTCCATAGGAATGTACACAGAATGCTACCAGGCCTACCGTGTCCCGTCAAGGGCTATGGCGGTTGCCTGGAGGGGTGGAAAACTCAGGATATGCTCCAGTACGGTTGGCACTTCAACATCCAGTAGGATTTCGTGGCCGGACCTTTCTAGCCAAATGAGTTCCTTCTGCCTGGCAGGAAGTAGGTCAAAAATGTGCTGCGCCCCGGACGGGTGGCCAACCATGTCTCGCTTGGCGTGGATAATCCGGGTGGGCTGGTGTACCCGCTGGATCACCGGGTCAAAATCCTGCGTCCGTTCCCAGTACTGCTTAAACGTCCTGGTTGGGAACCACTGATAGCCTTTATCCTGTTTGGCAAGCTTCAATGAACTAAACTTCGCCGGGCTGGGGTTGGGGAAACGTCTGATGACCCGGCTGAGGAGCGGCGTGAGCTTCGCTAGCTTCAAACGGAAGTGGAGCGTGGGCGAGAGCAACACCACCCCAACAATCTCGGCTGGAAAAGCGGCCGCCAACTCCAGACCCAACATGCTGCCCATGGACAACGCAACAACCACCACTTTTTCAACCTCCCCTTGCAGGTAACGTAAACCCTGCGTCACATCGTTTACCCAATCCTGCCACGTCACATTTTGTAAATCTGCAGGCGACGTGCCGTGCCCAGCCAGGATGGGATAGTGCCAGGGAATATGGCGTTTGTCCAATTCTGGAATCACCGCTTCCAAACTGGAACGGTGGGAAGTAAACCCATGTATGAGCAAACACCCCAGTGGCGCTTTACCGTTCGACATACGAGCGAAAAAACCATCGGTCATCAGTGATCGTCGCGGGGTCACCGACGCGTAACGGACCAGCTGCGCCTGCCCGAATTTCTAACACCTGATCAGCTGGGACTTTTGGTGTGTACTGCGCCGGTGGCACTTGCCCGTGCGGAGCATTCTGCCAAACATCAACAATCTTGCCATTGAACATCCAGATGATGTCCAAAGAAAAACGCATGTCCCGCATCACAAACGTGTACAGCCCCGGTTGTGCAAACGCAAAGAGCATCCCTCGGTCTGCAGGTAAACTACGGCGACCAGACAACCCTTTCGCTTGGGCCTTTGCGCTCCGCACCACTTCTGCGCCAAACGTCTTGCCACCCACCACAACATGCGCGGACTGCCCAGTCAAACGCTGGGTGACGTACGGAATATACTCCGTCACTTCGTCTCCACCAAACGCCCAAAACGTGGCAATGAGGACAAAGAATACAGCAAGTAAGGTAACCCAGCTTCGTTGCATATATCTGCATGGTACCACCCCAGCCCAACCTCGCATATCATTGACAAAGTGAGTATAGGATGGTACATTGAGGTATCAAAAAGTACTCGCAGCCCCAGGACGGGACTGCGGGAAACATCGTACCCTCACAACATTAGCTTCAAGGAGAAACGCATGGGACAAGGGAGAAAAAATCCAAACCCAACCGTCATCACGCAAAATGATGGCGATAATGAAGTCTACACATCGGTAGAACATCAAAGTATCCGACACGTTGATGAAACCGCAATGCTGAGCGAAGAGTGTCGGTGTGCGATGTTTGAGCTCAACTCGCTTTGCATGACCAGACATCCCGACTTCAAAGCAATTGTCCACCAACTGAGCCGACTCCGCCAATGTGGAGCTTCTGAAGAAGCTGTCCGGAAGGCCGTCCTCGAACATCTAACCTTCCAAGTTGCCTGCTCACCAAAAACTGAACGTGACAAGACGCTCAAGAATTGGTCTTGCATTCTTGGTTTCCCTATTGTGCAGCAATGGTTACACATGTCCATTCAGCAGTACCAAACAGCGGTAACAACTGGCTACGCAATTCGAAATTCAGTCAAAGAGCAGATTGCCGGAATGTGCTCGGTGACCGATCCAGCACGCTTCAACGACTTGGTCATGGAGGGCATCGTACTGAAAGTTCTCAATACAGACCTATCCTAAAAACTCCCACCTTCAACAAAGCCCAGGAATCCTCTTCCTGGGTCTTTTTTTATCCGTGGTGCTTCTGCCGGTAGGCAAGCACAACCGCGGTGGCGAGCAGCACCATGACCCCTGCCAGCCCCAAAAGTGCGTAGACCTTCTGCGGTCCGCGGGTGACCAGGGTGACCATCCCAAAGACTGCGGTAATGGTGTACAGCATGAGCACGGCCTGGCGGTGGCTCAGGCCCGCGTCCAGCAAGCGGAAGTGGAGGTGTCCCCTATCCGCACTGGCCGCAGAACGGTGACCGAACAGGCGACGGAGGATAACCCAAGCCACGTCAAGCGCTGGGATGCCCAGAATGAGCAAGGCAGTGGCAATTTTCCCCCCGGCAAGAATTGCCAGCGTGCCCAACATGAAACCTGTCCACGTGGAACCACCCTCACCTAAGAATATTTTTGCCGGGTGCCAATTCCACACCAAGAACCCGGCTGCAGCTCCGGCCAAGGCCAACGCGAGCACGGCCAGTTCTGGCTGGTACACTTCCTTAGAAAAACTCAGAATTGCAATGATGACGCCTCCAATGAGCGTCGTGCCGGCAACCAACCCGTCCAAACCGTCCAGAATCTTCGTGGTGTACGTGGTTGCCATGACCCAGCCAAAAGCAAAGAGGTCAGCAAACAGCGTGAGCATGTACGGCACCCCGCCAATAACCAGCACGGCCCAGGAGACGCGTTCTAAATCAATGGTACCGCCAAAGGGGTTGGTTATGTACGGAATGCCAATCCCCGAAGCAATGATGATGAGTACAGCGAGAATTGGGAAGACAAGCTGGCGACTGGGGCGAAGGTGCCGCACGTCATCCAGCACTCCACCAACCATGAGGATAGCACCAGCAAGCGTCATGCCCAGGAGGAATTTCGGTTGCAAAAAACCCTGCAAGAACCAGTCTGTCCCCAAGGCAAAACCCCAGCTCACCAGGGTGAAACTCAGGAATGGTGCAATGCCGCCCAGCAAAGGAATGGGTTGGGTTTGGATCTTCCGGTCTGGAGCATCACTGGGTCGGTCAACAATGCCCCAGCGCAACGCAAGGTGCCGCACCAGCGGGGTCAGCCCCACGCTGAGTAGGAAGGCGGCAACAAAGGCAAGCACGAAATTCATGGCCGGTGCTGGTCAAGGTAGGTTTGCAAAATCGCGACCGCCGCCTGGGTGTCATTGGGCGTATTTGCATGCCGGTCACCATCGTGCTGCAAACGCACCGCAGTCTGCGTCGTCAGGCGTTCATCTACCATTTCCACCGGTATGGGAATGAGATTCGCCAGATCCGCCACCACCTCGCGCACGCGGCTGGTCTGCGGCGTGTCTTTGCCGTTCATGCCCAAAGGTAAACCGATAACCACAGTGCCAACTTTTTCTGCCTGCACAATCTGCGTGATGACTTGCATGGCATGAGAAAACCCCCGAATATTTTCGGTCTTCCAGGGAAATGCCCAAGCCCCGTCTTCACTACTCAACGCGAGCCCCAAGTGTCGTTCGCCCCAATCTATGCCCAAAATTTTCATAGTTGCGTCAGGATCTCGCAGCCAGTCTCGGTTATCACGACCGTGTGCTCCGCATGCGACGCCAGGCTGCCATCTACAGTGACAATGGTCCAACCATCTTTGTGCGTTTTCACTTCATACCCGCCAGCGGTAATCATGGGTTCAATGGCAATGACCAACCCAGGTTCCAGCAGTGTACCCGAACCAGTAACACCGTAGTTTGGCACTTTCGGTTCTTCGTGGACTGCGTACCCCACCCCATGGCCAACCAGCGCCCGAACAACACCAAAGCCCTGCTTTTCAACGTATCGCTGTACCAAGGCGCCAAGGTCACCAGTTGTCTTCCCCGGAGCCGCGAATTCGATTGCCCGGTGCAATGCCTCTTCAGCCACGCGAATCAGCCGCTGAGCATCCTTGCGCACTTTTCCCACCGGGACGGTCATTGCTGCGTCCGTAATTAATCCTTTGTACGTGACCCCGCAATCAATCCCCACAATATCTCCCTCCTGCAGCACCTTCTCCCCGGGAATACCGTGCACGACCTCATCGTTAATCGAGACGCACAGCGTGGCGGGAAAACCCTCGTACCCTTTGAACGCTGGCTTGGCACCTGTCTGGAGTATTACTTCTTCGGCGATGCTATCAAGGTACGCCGCGCGTACCCCGGGCACGATTGCCGCTCGAACGGTTTGCAGTGCTTGCGCCAAAATTGCACCGCCCTCGCGGAGGATGGCAATGTCTTGAGCGGATTTCAGACGAATCATAGGTATGGTACCAGGGCGTGCAGGATGTCGTTGAAGACGGCTTTGATGGGCTGCTCGCCATTCACATCCAGAAGGCGACCGCGCTCTTTGTAGAAAGCTTTCAAATCAAGAATGCGCTGTACGTACCCGTCATACCGCTTCCCGGCAATTTCGGGCGTGTCATCGGTTCGGTGTTGCAGTTCGGCACCGCAAATGTGGCAGTGGTTTCCTTTGTAATCAGCATCTTGGGGGTGGAAGACGAGCTTGTCATTTGGACAGTACTTCCGGAGCGTGAGCCGACGCACCGCTTCCTCCCGGATGACGTCAATAGAGATGGCAATGGGTGGCCGCATGCTGAACTTCTGTACCATGCGCTCCAGTGCTATGGCCTGCGGGAGTGAGAGCGGGAACGCGTCAAACACGAAGCCAGTTTTGTGGTGCAAGCGCGTGAGCTCATGCTCAACCATTTCCAGAATGACATGATCGGGTTGCGGTACCCCAGCGCTGTACCGTTCCTGTACCTCATTCGCAAAAGCATCTGTCCCTCCCGTGCGGTGGAGGACAGCCCGAATGAGATCACCGGTACCCAGGTGGTATAACGAAAAACGCTCCTCAAGGAGCTGACTCTGCGTGCCTTTCCCCGACCCGGGTGGGCCAAGGAGGACAAGGTTCATGGGACGAGCGTGTGAGGTAGACATGTGTCGTGCTTGGATACTATACCGTAGTCAGACGAAAGTGCAAAACCAGCGCTGGGCTGCTGCTCGGCGTACTTTACGAAGCGTGCATCGTTTCACTTACTTGTAGAACGACTCGTAATCCCGCATCACCAACTGCGCCTGCACTTGCTTCACCGTTTCCAGTACCACGCTGACCACGATGAGCAGGCTGGTGCCGCCAATGGCCAAAGACTTCATGCTGGTGAAAGACTGCAGTACAGTTGGAAGCACTGCGATGACACCCAAGAAAAGTGCACCGCCCAAGATAATGCGATTACTCACAAAACTCAAGTAGTGTGCGGTTGGGGTACCTGGCCGAATGCCGGGAATGAACCCACCTTGCTTTTGCAAATTTTCTGCAATTTGCTGCGGTTGGAACACCACCGCTGTGTAGAAGTAGGTAAATGCCACAACGAGCACGAAGTACATGATGCCGTAGTACGACTGATTTTGGAAAAAGTCCCGCACCCACACAGCTAGGTTTGCAACCCAAGGAACCGCGCTCGTCGTGAAGAATTGGGCAATGAGCGGTGGGAAGAGAATAATGGACACCGCAAAAATGATAGGAATAACCCCAGCCTGGTTCACACGCAGGGGCAGGTGTGTGTTCACCCCACCCATTGAGCTCGTCCCAATGGCGCG
>CAZBMC010000030.1:6197-10753 GCA_964493065.1 uncultured Gammaproteobacteria bacterium | reverse complement strand
GACGGCATTTTCCTCATGCTTACCCTTGCGCTCTGCGTCATTGGCATCATTGTGCTTGCCTCTGCTAGCAGCGTGGCCGCTTTTCAGAATTTGGGTGACCCAAACGGGTACGTGACCAAGCAAATTATTTCACTCTGCATGGGCATTGCGCTCATGCTGCTCTTGGCCCGAGTTCCATATCCATTTTGGAAGAAGTGGGCAGCTCCAATTCTCATTGTGAGCTTTCTGGCCGTCATCGTACTCTTCCTGCCCGGCGTAGGAACCTCTCTATTAGGAGCAAAGCGGTGGATTGCGTTTGGCGGGTTTTTCTTCCAGCCCTCGGAACTTCTGAAAATTTCACTCATTCTGTTCCTGGCCCACTGGTTTACCAAACTTGGTGATTTGGAACGCGAACCGCAAAAAATCTTCATTCGTTTGCTGGCACTTATTGGCGCGGCTGGCGGCTTGGTCATTCTCCAACCTGATTTAGGAACCAGCATTGTCATTGTGGGTATTAGTACAGTGCTCTACGTTGCGGCAGGTGCACCCGGTCGGTACATAACGCTCCTGTTTGCCGCCGGTGTCGTTGCAATCATGCTTCTCATCACCTTTGAACCATACCGTGCAGCTCGGCTGACTATTTTCCTCAACCCAACCTCTAGCCAGCAGGATGAAGGCTACCATATTAACCAATCACTACTGGCGATCGGTTCAGGTGGGTTGTTCGGCCGAGGGTATGGCCGATCAATCCAAAAATTCAATTACTTACCGGAAGCAGAGGGGGATTCCATTTTTGCCATTGCTGCCGAAGAATTAGGTTTCTTCATGGTCGTTGGGTTGATCGCACTCTACGTTGGTTTCTTCTGGCGTGGGCAGCAACTGGCCAGACGGATGTCTGATCCATTTGGTCGACTCATCATCATTGGGGTCATTACCTGGGTGACGCTACAAGCTTTTGTGAACATGGGAGCGTTGAGTGGTATTTTACCCTTGACCGGTGTACCCTTACCCTTCATTTCCAATGGCGGCACCTCACTCATTATCACGCTGGCCGCAATTGGTATCGCTCTCAATGTTTCAAAGCACGTCCGCGTATGAATGTTCTCCTCGTCGGTGGTGGTACGCTCGGTTCGGTCAATCCGCTTTTGGCGTGTTGGAAAGAACTCCACACATTGGTGCCTGAGTCTTCGGTGACTTTTTGGGGCCGGCGGCAAGGGATTGAACGAGCCGTGGTACGTGCCGCTGGGGTGCACTACAGCTGGATTCCTGCCGGGAAGCATCGGCAGTATTTCTCTTTACAAAATGCTGTGGATATTGCAATCATTGCTTGCGCGGTCGTCGTTTCTTGGATACGTCTGTTGGTGCATCGTCCATCTGTTATTGTGACCGCCGGGAGCTACGTGGCTGTTCCAGTAGTGTGGTCGGCGGCAAGTTTGGGTATTCCAGTAGTCCTATACCAGCAGGATATGCAGGTGGGTTTAGCAAACCGGCTCATCGCGCGGGTGGCCAAAGTGCGAACTGCTGCACTGCCGGAGCAAGCAGCGGCCGTCCCAGGTGGGGCAGAGGCAATTGGTTTTATTCTCCGTCCGGATGTGCACTTGGGTACGGCAGAACGTGCTGCGGCGTTGTATGGATTGGATTTGGCAAAACCTACAGTTGTGCTCATCGGTGGGAGCTCCGGCGCCAGAGACTTGAATCAGGCATTTTTAGCAGCATTACCGAATATCACTGCATCCATTCAGGTGCTTCACATTACGGGTGAGGAGAAGGGGACAACGGTGAGCCGATCGGGGTATGTCGCTATACCATTTACCAACGAAAACCTCCCAGATGTGTACGCGCTGGCAACCGTCGTCGTTACCCGAGCGGGAATGAACGTCCTTGCTGAGATCGTTGCCTTAGGGAAACCAGCAATCATTGTCCCACTCCCTGGGACGCACCAAGAGCAAAATGCAGCGGTGCTGGCGAAGCGCGGTGCAATGGTGCTGTCACAAGCCGCGTGTACACCTGAGCTCCTAGCAACAACCGTCAATCGCCTTTGTACTGACGTGGAGCAGCAAGCGCAGCTCCGCACCGCGGTGGAGAATGTCTGGCCAACGTCGGGTGCAAAGAATCTCGCACAGCGATTACAGCGGATGGTATGACGTTACGTGAAGCGCAAACAATACATTGCATCGGCATTAGCGGTATTGGCTTGTCAGCGATTGCCAAGTGGGCCTTGGAAAATGGAAAGCAGGTATCCGGAAGTGACTTACAATCGCAACCGGTGACTGCGTGGCTGCAAGCGCATGGGGCGACAGTAGCTATCGGTCCCCACCAGGCAGAGCACGTGCCTGATCTATGTGACCTTGTCCTTCGGACGGTCGCGGCAGGCGAGACCAACCCAGAAGTCCAAGCCGCGATTGCTCGGCATATTCCACTGCTGACGTACCCACAGGCGGTTGGCGAACTTATGCAAGGGAAAGTTGGCATTGGTATTGCAGGAACACATGGGAAGTCCACAACCACCGCGATGCTCGCGTATATTCTTGACGCTGCAAAGAAAGATCCAACCGTGATTGTTGGGACGCGTGTCTCGCTCTTTGGACAAACCAATGAGCGTATTGGGAAAGGGGAAGAAGTTTTGGTGGAGGCGGATGAGTACCAGCGCGCATTCTTTGCGTACGAGCCAACGCACGTTGCCGTTCTGAATGTCGAATTAGATCACGTCGATGTGTACCACGATCTTGCCGACATTCGCGAAGCGTTTGCGACGTTTGTGGCCAGAGTACCGGAGCAGGGTTCCATTGCGCTAGCGGCAGAAGATCCATCAACGCCAAACCTGCGGCTGCATGCTGTTGGCACAGTGCACACTTTTGGTTTGCGGGCAGGTGATCTGCAAGTTCGGGATCTGAAATACGACGACGGACAGATACATTTTGCCTTTCAAGGGTTGTTCACTGGCCAGGTGCAATTACACGTACCCGGTGATCACAATGTATTGAATGCGCTTGCCGCAGCGCTCGTCGCTCATCACCTTGGCATACCAGCCACCGTAATTTGCCAAGGTTTATCCACTTTTCCTGGCACGTGGCGAAGGTTTGAGCGACGTGGGACTTGGCATGGCGCGGACCTTGTGGATGACTATGCTCATCATCCAACTGAGCTTACTGCTACTTTGCAGGCAGCACGGCAAGCTTTCCCAAACCGGCGGATTATCTGCGTTTTCCAGCCGCACCAACGCAGCCGAACTCAAGCGCTTCTCTCCGGATTCATTCAAGCGCTCCGGTTGGCGGACAAGCAGGTGGTATTGGATATTTACGATGTCGCGGGTCGAGAGCAAGGCGAACACATTTCCAGCCAGGAGATTGTGACGCCTTTGGGATCAGATGCTATCCTGGCGCATGATGTGGCGGATGCAATTGCAAAAGTACAAGTTCTTCTCCAACCGAGCGACGTCATTTTGACAGTTGGAGCAGGGAACATAACGACGTTTGCCGACCAAGTACAAAAACCCCGCTAGGTATACCAGCGGGGTTCTAAATGTACTAGAGCTTCTCAAGTAAAAAGACTTCTTGGTTGAATTCCACGCCATTTCCAAAGTCCACGTACTGCCGAAGTACTCGGCAAGGAAACGGAGTGACAATTTTTTCAAACTCGAGACCACCAAGTGCATACACGGTTGCGAGATGGAAGTCCCCAGTAAGCGGTGAACCTGCGGGTGGTATGGACATATCCTTCGGTTTCGCTAGAATGCCCACACTTTGCGCCCGAACGACATGTGGAGACCGTACCCCACCCAAGAGTAGAAGGTTAGCACCTTTCCGCACGTGCGTCCCTGGGAGGCACCCAAATGCGGCAATGAAGCCATGATGTTCAGAATGGATCACCAGTACTCGCTTTGGTTTTCCCAAAATGAGAATACCAATGACGTCATCAACGGCGACGAAATCTGAGAAGTACAGATTCCTGTATTTTGCACCACTTTTTCCTCTCCGTGGGTCTACTGGTAAGTTTGTTGCCAGCTCAATGCGTGCTGGGAAGAACTGTCCATCTTCTGGCGCAAGGAGTGGAAAAATTTCCACCTGAGTGGTTTGGACTGGATGTGGCGCCCGACCGAAGTACATCGGTAAGCTTGCAGGAATACCAATACCCACAGCAATTGCATCAGAGAGGTTTTCTGGCGGACGGTAGATGGTGTAGCCTGCAACCTGTTCTAGAGTTGGTTGCTGAGGATTGTACGAGCCACGATTTGCTAGTGGACTGGCGTTTTGGACGCCAGTTTCCACTACGACAGGCTTGTGTGACGCTTCGTGCAACGTGTGCGTCACCTGAATCCTTCTTCCCCATAGCCAATTGCTGTAGGAGAAGGAGGAGATAGTACTGTACGGCAGTATTCGTAAGCACATTTCTGCAATGCGGATGTTTCGGTTTTCCACGTAGCACTGTATAGCCCAGAGCCCTACGCCGATGAGCAGCGCAAAGCCAAGGTATATGTAAAAGGGCATGTTTCCCTCCAAGGAACACGATGAAGTTTGGAATTTAGCTGTTATTCGCTATAGTATACAAACCACCCACACTTTGTCTATGGCAAACCC
>CAZBMC010000030.1:0-6097 GCA_964493065.1 uncultured Gammaproteobacteria bacterium | reverse complement strand
GTCGATGCAGATGCAGGCACAACGCTCAGTCGGATCGTTCGTGCGGCAATTGGTGCAAATTTAGGAGGCATTGAATTTGCGGTAGGTGTGCCTGGTTCGTTTGGTGGTGCGCTGGCCGGAAATGCCGGTACTGGTGGACACGGCATTGCAGAATTTGCCAAGGAGGTACGGGTGTTGACCGTGGCGGGTGAAGAAAAAACCTATACACGCGATCAGCTAGACGTCTCCTACCGGTACTCCCGTTTTAAGTACAATTCCCAGGAACTCATCACCGGTGGGGTTCTGGTTTTAACCCCAGAGAATCCAACCGTCATTCAGGAACGGGTACGTCAAGCAGTAACACGTCGCGGCTGGCAACCCAAAGGTGCGTGGTGCGCGGGTTGCATTTTCAAAAATCCCACTGGCAATCATGCAGGCAAGCTCATTCAGGAAGCTGGACTGAAAGGGAAGAAAATTGGCGGCGCAAAAGTCTCTGAAGAGCATGCGAACTTCATTATGAACACCGGAACCGCAACTGCTGAAGATATTGTCATTCTCATCAGTTACGTCAAGCAGCAGGTACGTGATAAGCTAGGTGTCCAGCTGGAAGAAGAAGTCCGGTACTTGGGCTTTGAAACTCCCTCGCAAGCAAATTTTGCAACCCTATGATTTTTTCCGCAAAGAATTTCAAACTCACGCCCAGCCTTCAAACCTACGCCGAAGAAAAAATTGGTCCACTGGTCAATCTCAGCCGCAAGCCAATCACTCAACTTCGCGTTCGTTTTGATGTGGATAAGAACCAGAAGCACGGAAATATTTTCCGAGTAGAGATTTCCGCTCTCTGGCAGGGGAAGACGTACAAAGCTGGTGAAAAGGCAGAGGATATGCACACTGCTGTTGACCTGGCCGTTGAGAAGCTGCAACGGCAACTCCGTGATGCCAAAGAACGTGGCCTGAGTGCGCGGGCCGGCCACCACGGGCTGCACTAAAATTTCCCATTAGATTTTACTAATGAAAGCCGCCAGAGCTTGCTTTTTTGCGGGTTTTCCGTGAAGATAGAGAAACTATGGCACTCCTCCAGAAACTCTTCGGCGACCCAAATGCCCGTGCGGTGAAAGGCTTGCAGCCACTGGTTGAGCGCATCAATGCGCTTGAACCAGAAGTGCAGAAGCTGAAGGACGCGGACTTTCCAGAAAAGACTAAAGCCCTGTACAACCGCTTTTCGAAAGGCGAGTCTTTAGATGACTTGCTGCCTGAGGCGTTTGCTCTGGTTCGAGAAGCTGGAAAGCGCACCATAAAGCAACGGCATTTTGATGTGCAGCTGCTTGGCGGTATTGTACTGCACCAAGGCAAGATCGCAGAAATGCGCACGGGTGAAGGGAAAACCTTGGTCGCAACGTTACCTGTGTACCTAAATGCATTGACCGGAAAAGGCGTACACGTTGTAACGGTCAACGACTACTTGGCCAAGCGTGACGCCAGGTGGATGGGGCAGATTTACCACTTTCTTGGTTTATCCGTGGGTATTATTCAGCACGAAGCGGCCTTTCAGTATGATCCGCTTTATGAAGGAGATGACCAGACGCACCACCTTCGACCCATTAACCGACCGGCGGCATATGCGGCGGACATTACCTACGGGACCAACAATGAATTTGGCTTTGATTTTTTGCGCGACAACATGGTGCCCGACCCGCAGTACTTGGTGCAACGGGATTTGGTGTACGCAATTGTGGATGAAGTTGACTCCATTCTCATTGATGAAGCGCGTACCCCGCTGATCATTTCCGGCCCCAGCCAAACACCCAGTGAACAGTACTACAAGTTCGCTGACTTGGTGCAGCGACTAGAAGAAGGCCCAGACTACAATTTAGACGAGAAACTTCGCGCTGTTACCTTAACTGAGCAGGGGATTGGCAAAATTGAAAAGTGGCTGGGCGTGGGAAATATTTACGATGTCGGTGGCGTTGAAATGGTGCACCACGTTGAACAGGCACTCAAGGCTCATGCGCTCTTCAAGAAAGACCGAGACTACGTGGTGAAAGAGGGTGAAGTGGTCATTGTGGACGAATTCACCGGTCGTCTGATGTTTGGTCGTCGGTACTCCGAAGGTCTGCACCAAGCAATTGAGGCTAAGGAGAAGGTGGATATCAAGCAAGAATCTCAAACTTTGGCCACAATTACATTCCAAAACTACTTCCGCATGTACCAGAAGCTAGCGGGTATGACGGGTACAGCGTCAACCGAGGCGGAAGAATTTGCTTCGATATACAAACTTGAAGTACTTACCATTCCCACGAACCGGGCAATGATCCGGAAAGACAGCGCAGACAGTGTGTACAAAACTGAGCAAGCCAAGTACGAGGCAATTGCCCGTGACATTAAGGTGCGGAACCAGCAAGGCCAGCCTGTTCTCATTGGCACAATATCCATTGCGAAAAATGAGGTGCTGAGCCAAATCTTGAGACGTGAAGGAATTCCGCACGAAGTGCTGAATGCGAAGAACCACGCGCGAGAAGCAGAGATCATCGCGCAGGCAGGTCGGAAAGGTGCGGTGACCGTCGCCACAAACATGGCGGGTCGAGGCGTCGACATCATCCTTGGCGGCAATCCTCCCATCCCTGAGGAAGGGGAAGCGGTACGAAGTCTTGGCGGCCTGCACGTTGTGGGAACGGAACGACATGAATCACGTCGTATTGACAACCAGCTCCGCGGTCGTGCAGGTCGGCAAGGAGATCCTGGTTCGTCCCAGTTCTTCCTTTCCATGGAAGATGACCTCATGCGCATTTTCGGTGGCGATCGGGTGAAGTCCCTCATGGAACGAATGGGCGTCCCTGACGACATGCCCATTGAAAATCGAATGATTTCTCGAAGCATAGAAAGTGCGCAGCGCAAAGTGGAAGGTCATAACTTTGATATCCGTAAACACCTGGTGGAGTATGACGACGTCATCAACAAGCACCGGGAAGTTATCTACGCTCGGCGGCGTGATGTTCTCCGTTCGCTTGAAGTTCCCGAAGGCCGGCGACCACAAGTCATCCAAGCAATGGAAGAGGAAATTGACCGAATAGTGTCCATTCACACTTCCACGGAACGTGAGGAGCAGTGGAATTTAGACGAAATCTACGAGTCAGTTGATGCGCTCTTCCCCATACCCTTGCAGGCACGGTTAAAAATTGAATCCTTCCGAGCAAGTACCGGGGATGTGGGCTCCACGGCTGCAGCACGCAGCAAAATCACAGAGCACCTGCACGGCCTGCTAGAAACTGCCTACGCAGCTCTGGAAACTGAAGTCCAGCACTCCGGCGCAGCCCAAACGCAGAGCACATCACAAAACTTCATGCGCTTGTTGGAACGCGCTGTGGAACTCCGAATTATTGATACGCTCTGGATTGAACACTTGCAGCTCATGGACTATCTACGTCAGGGGATTGGTCTCCGCGGCTACGGCCAGCGTGACCCGCTGGTGGAGTACAAGAAGGAAGCCTACATTCTCTTCACGCAACTCCTGGATGGTATCCGTTCGCAGCTGACGCATACTATTTTCAAAACGCGCATTACGTCAAATCTTACGGAAGCGCAAGCGCAGCGTCCCATGACGCTCACCGCGCCGGCAAAAGAAGCACAAGACCCAGCGCCCGGCAGTCAGTCAATGCCTCAGGTGAGTTCCTCTGCTGCGAGTACAGATCCTTTTGCAGGCCAGAAGATTGGCCGCAATGACCTCTGCCCCTGTGGGAGTGGGAAGAAGTACAAAAAGTGCCATGGGGCGTAAAGATTATTACTTGCTCGTAAAAGTCCTAAGATAACTTTGCAAGAGCTATGAGTATGCAAAGTAGGGAACCGAAACGATTTCGCTGTGTACTCCATGGTAGTTTCCGGAAACACTTTCAGGAAATTCAGCGCGTACGCAAACTATTTGAAAGCAATGGTATTGAAGTGCTTGCTCCAAGTGAGTCGGAAATTCTGAAGTTGGAAAATGGATTTGCAGTCCTTGACAGTGATCAAGAGAAAGATCAACGGATGATTGAATTACTCTACCTTCATCATTTGAAGCAACTTGGTGAAAATGGTTTTAGCTATTTTGTTAATCCAGACGGATATATAGGAAAAAGCGGGTCCTACGAACTCGGCATAGCACAAATTTCCAATGTGCACTGTTTCTTTTCAGAAAAGTTACAAGATCATCCAGCGTATTTGCATCAAAATGCAGTCTGGAAACCTGAGTTATTGGTGGAGTACATATTATCGAAGCAACGGCTACCTGAACCTGTCGTGAAACCAGATGATGCCGCAATCCACCAACTTTGGGTCGACCTCATGGTTCCAGGTTCGGTTGTTGCGGTTGGTGGAATCATTGAATACGCGCCGGAGAGGGCGGGACAACAGTCTGAAGTACTTTTAGTGCAAACACATAAATGGGGTAATCGTTTTTCTATCGTCGGCGGCAAGGTACGGAGGAATGAGCGTTTGGAAGCTGCACTCTTGCGCGAGATTGAGGAAGAAACCGGGCTCGCCGGGAAAATTGGTGAGCACATTTGCACTTTTGATCAGGTGAAGGATTCCGGTTACTACGTTGCCGGTATGCAACACATATTTGTTGATAAAGTAGTTTACGTGCAGAGTAAGAAGGTTCGATTAAATGATGAAGCGCAAAGCTTTGTGTGGGCACCCCCAGAGGTCGCCTTGCGTGATCTCCCAGTGGAACCCAATGCACGGTTCACATTGGAGTTATATGCTCAACAGCAAGCAACGAGAGCGCTTGCGTAGGCGAAGATCGTTTTACTATATTCTTTTCGCACAATAGCACGCGATAATGAACAGCCTCACCTTCCGTTTACATCCAGGAGATTTTCTTAAAGAGGAAATTGAGAAACGGACGAAAGATGTCTCTGCCGGAGTTTTACTCTCCGTTGTTGGTGCACTCGAAAATGCCCAACTTCGCATGGCTGGCGCTACACCAAATAACCAGGTGGTGAAAAACGTACCAGGCCCTTTGGAAATAGTTTCTGGCACTGGAACAATTTCTAGTGATGGTTGCCACATCCACATTGCAGTTGCTGACCGGGAAGGAAAAGTTTTTGGTGGTCATCTGAAAAACGGATGCAGAGTTGGGGTGACCGTTGAAGTGGTTATTGGGATTTTTGACGATGTCGTGTACAAGCGGGTCCTCGATGCAAAGACTGGATTTCAGGAATTAAAAGTTGCGTAAGTAAGCCGATTGAAAATATCGCAACTCTCTTAGGATATAAAAACCCACTGGACTCAGTGGGTTAAAGTGCTTACGCTGATGCGGGAGGAGCATTTTGTGTGTAAGCTTTGTGTGCTTCAGCAAGCTCATCAACACTCAGCTGGTGGTCATATCTTTCTGTAAAAGCGCAGAATTCAGGGTAGGCGTGACCATCAGAGTCTCTTGGACATGCACCACACGTGCCCCAGCGACCGTTACGTGAGAATTGTAAGAAGCAATCTTTTAGCAAAAGCTGTTTTTTATCCATTGGTTTCTCCTTGGTTCTGTGTTTACTTTTGTCGAGCCTACACCTAAGATAAGGAAGTGTCAATTCAGCTTTTCAAAATCTATGAACGGCGATCACAAGTTCAAACTCATCCCCTCGGTTTACCTTTTGCTCATTAAGGATGGGAAAATTCTTTTAGCACGCAGAAAAAACACAGGGTACGAAGATGGGAACTACGGACTGGTTGCTGGTCATGTGGATGGTGAAGAAACGTTCCGGGCAGCAATGCAACGTGAAGCAAAGGAAGAAGCTGGACTGACTCTCGCGCCAGAAAATTTGCAGCATGCACTTACCATGCATCGTTGGTGTGGCGATCACGAGCGTGTAGATATCTTTTTTACTTGCAGCACATGGGAAGGAGTACCAAAGATTGCGGAACCCCATTTGTGCGATGATATGGGGTGGTTTCCTCTTCAAGCATTGCCGAAAAACATCATTCCATATATTCAAACCGCAATTGTATTGCAGCAGGAAGGAGTGACCTACACGGAGTTTGGGTGGGATGAAAAATACACCACGACGAATCTTTGACAGTGCGTCAATATTGTGCTATAATGTGTTCATAGTAAACAAAAATAAAGCAATTTTATGCAAATACGAATTAC
>CAZBMC010000029.1:0-10975 GCA_964493065.1 uncultured Gammaproteobacteria bacterium | reverse complement strand
TAAACCAAGCGCAGGCCGCTGTGCCTGCGGTACCCGTAGCGTCAACAATGTCGCGCGGGCAGAGCCGCCCGCGCTTGGGAAAAGAAAAAACAAAAAAGCGCCTTGATACAATCGCAGCGCTTCAAGTGAAAGGAACCACTAAACTGGATGAAGGTACTTGATGCAAATCTTGATTTCATCACCCGCTTTTAATGAACCCATCTTGTTCGTTCTCTTGGGTGGCTCAAGGTAATAAATTCCTACTGCGCTCCCCCTCATTTCAAAATTCAGGCGGTTGATGAGAGCTAAGCACGGATCTTTATCATCGGGAATCGTGAAAGTTTCGAAGCGATGATAGAATTTTGGAGCGGATTTCATTTTTTTTGACCTTGGCATTTTCAACCCTCTTACGCTATTACCGAAAGACACATTGATGTTAGAATATATGCTTTGCCGAACATATCATTCGTAGGATTACCATCACAAAGTATTACTATCCCCTTGATCAGGTAAGCAATTGCAAGAATTATTAGAACCGCCGAAATAGCAAACGAAAGACCATTTAGTAGCTTCGTATTCTGTGGCATTGTCAACCTCCAATTTTCGTGTTTTATTTAGCATCTAAGTGTAGTTCGTCAACTGAATTTTGTCAACCTGAAGCGAACCGCTAGGTGCGAAAGCAATTTCGCCCCTGACCCATCTCTTCAATAATTCCTTCTTCTCGCCTACGGCTTACAGCTTATGGCATATAGCTTCCCCCTATGACCAAAGGAAAAATCACCCAGATCATCGGCCCCGTGGTGGACGTCCACTTCGACAAAGACTTACCACCCGTTCACACCGGTCTCCACGTGGAGCGCAAGGGCAGTCCCACGCTGGTGTTGGAAGTCCAGCAGCACGTTGGGGCGAACGTGGTGCGCACCGTAGCTATGGACAGCACGGATGGCTTGCAGCGCGGCATTCCCGTGGAAAACACGGGCGTACCCATTAGCGTCCCGGTTGGATCGGAGACGCTGGGCCGCATTTTCAACGTGGTGGGCGAACCCGTTGATGGCGGCGCGCCTGCCAAGACCAAAAAACGGTACCCCATTCACCGCGCTGCCCCAGACTTCAAAGACCAGTCCACCAAAGCAGAGGTTTTTGAAACTGGGATCAAAGTTATTGACCTCATTTGCCCCATTGTGAAAGGTGGAAAAGTGGGTTTGTTCGGCGGTGCAGGCGTGGGCAAAACCGTGGTTATCCAAGAACTCATCCGTAACATTGCCGCAGAGCATGGTGGGTACTCGGTCTTCGCCGGGGTAGGGGAACGCACCCGCGAAGGGAATGACTTGTACCATGAAATGAAGCAAAGCGGGGTTATTGATAAAACCGCCATGGTCTTTGGCCAGATGAATGAACCCCCAGGAGCGCGCGCCCGCGTGGCCTTGTCCGGCTTGGCAATGGCTGAGTACTTCCGGGATGAAGAGCAGAAGGATGTACTGCTGTTCGTGGACAACATCTTCCGTTTCACCCAAGCGGGTTCTGAAGTGTCGGCCTTGCTCGGCCGCATTCCATCTGCTGTGGGTTACCAGCCAACCTTGGCTGAGGAAATGGGTGAGTTGCAGGAGCGCATCACCTCCACCAACCGTGGTTCCATTACCTCAGTGCAAGCCGTGTACGTCCCAGCGGACGACCTGACTGACCCCGCCCCGGCAACCACCTTTGCGCACTTGGATTCCACCGTGGTGCTGGCACGTGGCTTAGCTGAATTGGGCTTGTACCCAGCGGTTGATCCGTTGGATTCCACCTCTACCATTCTTGACCCAGCCGTGGTTGGCGAAGAGCACTACGCAGTTGCCCGCGGTGTGCAGAAGGTACTGCAACGGTACAAGGACCTGCAAGACATCATAGCCATTCTGGGTATGGAAGAACTTTCACCTGCAGATAAATTAACTGTCACCCGTGCGCGTAAAATTCAGCGCTTCCTCTCCCAGCCGTTCTTCGTGGGTGAGCAGTTTACTGGGACTGCTGGCAAGTACGTGCCTCGCGCCGAGACAGTGAAGAGCTTCAGGGACATTCTGGATGGCAAGTATGACGATGTGCCAGAGCAGGCGTTCTACATGAAGGGTTCCATTGAAGAAGTTCGAGCGTAAGAATACACGCCCTCTAACTCCCCCTTGGAAAGAGGGAGAGGCAGAAGGGATTAACGACTATGGCAAACAACCTCCATCTCACAATAACGACGCCAGAACGTATTGTCCTCGAAACTGAGGTCAGCAGTGTGAATGTGCCCACCGTGGAAGGGGAAATTGGCGTGCTGGCGAACCACATTCCTTTGGTGTCCATTCTGGCACCAGGTGAGTTGCACGCCATTGCAACTGACGGGACCGAGCAAGTGATGGCGGTGTCCGGTGGATTTGTGGAAGTACGGGACAACAAGGTAGTTATCCTGGCCGACACGGCAGAAAAAGCAGAAGAAATTGACGAAGCTCGTGCTCAGGCAGCCCGTGAAAAAGCCCAAGCGCTAATGCAAGAGCGCGCTACGGATGATGTTGGCTTTGCTGATGCGCAAGCTGCGCTGGCGAAAGAACTGGCACGTTTGAAGGTGGCACGGAAGCGGCGGAAGTTGGTGTAGGAAATTATTTCTTGTTCTGGTAGCCGAGAAACCTCGCTCTCGGCCTTTTGGAAGTGCTATCATTAAGGCATGGAACCCACACCCACGTACACCCGCTTACTCCCTGTGTCCGCCATGTTCCTGGTTGGTGCTGCGGCAATAGGGTTTGTTTTCGATCTCATGTTTCTTGGTTACACAGCAGATGGTGCAGTGATGACTATTCTCGGTATCTTTGGCATCCTCCCTTTTGCATTTGTGGTTGGCGCAATCCAAGACTTCGCTATCCAAATTCGGCAAGGGAAGATCCCGTTCTTCACCAACCAGAGTGCACAGGAATTGTTTGCAACTAATGCTTTCCTTCTCCTCATTGCCGTACTGTTGGTTGGTATTACAATTGCTGTGATGCAAGTTGATGCGAGTATAGAAATGAACTGGTGGCGGTATATGCTGCTCATGGGCATTTCCTACTTTGCAACCTGGTGCATCCGTACCTACCGTAAAAATTATCTGCATCAGTAGAGAAGCGAGCATGTTGAAGTACATGTACCCTTTTTAGGGGTGTTTTTTTGCATATTCACATCCCCTTCACTGCATTTTGGTACAGTCAGTGGGTCGCGACATTCGTTCTTAACCACACAGAAAGTATGCGAAAAAAGTATGCAGCTGCCGTGCTTTTCACAGCCCTTGGGCTCTCGGTCGTTGGGGTAAGTGCCGCTTCGGCACACGGCTGGGGCTTCCTGGGAGGGAAGGAGGCAACACCAGCTGAAGTTGCACAGCAGCAGACAACCATGTTCCAACGGGAAGCAGATATCCTTGGTATTTCCGTTGATAAAGTGAAAGATGCTTGGGCGCAGGGAAAAACCTTAAGTGAGTTGGCAAAGGAAAATAATATTACCGAAGACCAACTGCAAACGAAATTACAAGAACAGCGAACCGCCGAGTTAAAAGCTCGCTTGCAGACGCTGGTTGAACAAAAGGTCATAACCCAAGCGCAAGCAGATCAACGGTTGAAAGTTATGGAAGAGCGTGTGAAAGATTTGCCTGCAAAAGGCATGGGGCACGGTATGCGCCGCATGCACGGGGAACTGGGGATGTAGGAGTGTGCGGTTGTCGTAGACGAGCGCTCAGGCATGGGCGCTCGTTTTTGCATTCTTGACGATGGATGAGTCTCGGGCGTATCCTGAAAAGCTATACACAGAGTTCCTTCAACAGTGAGGTTTGTACGTCATGTGTAGAACTGCCAAGGAATTGCGGGACTACATGGCTGCCCAGATCGCTGAAATATTTGGGCCAGATAATATGTGGTTTGCCGGTCAGGCATTGCGACGTCCGCCATCACCCGATGAAGCCTTTTGGCACTATCATGCCCATGGTGGGCCAGAGCACTTCGCGGAGAAGTGGAGAGCACGCCATCAGCCTGCGCAGTCTTGAACCTTGAAAAAGGGATGCAAAGCGCATCCCTTTTTTCGTTTAACTTGACCAAAAGTAAACCGGCAGGTAGGCTCTACTGAAAATCAAACAACGTTTTTTTCCAAGGAGGATAGGTGAAAAGTACGACGGCGTACTACGATGGCCTGGGCAATGCAGATTTGCCTGGCACCGGATTTGTGGGGGTATTTGCTGGGGATCAGCTCCACCCACCCATGGTGGATTCAGAGCATTTTCTCAACCCCATGAACTGGAGAGAAGGCGTTCGGGCCTCAACGCGCTTGCTAGCAAACAAGATGTCGCTGGGGCCATCAAGTTTGGTGCTCGATGTTGGGTGCGGGGTTGGGGGCGTATCTTTGCAGTTGACTCAGGAGTATCGGTGTACGTGTGTTGGGGTAAACACAAGTCAACAGCAAATTGCAACCGCCATCCGTTTGCATAAAGATCGGGGTGTAACGGGTAATACCTTTGTCGAAGCTGATGCCCTCCGAATGCCATTTCCAACCGGACACTTCTCCCATGTGATGTGCATGAACATGGCGTACTTAGTTGAAGAGCATCATTCGCTCTTTCAGGAGATGGCGCGGTGCCTGGCACCCGGTGGATTGCTGGGGTTTGATGACTGGTGCATTACGGATCGCATTTCCGTGGATGAGCGTGCAAAGCTACAATATGCATGGTCATGTGAGCATGGATTCCACACGTGCACGGAGTACCTCCAGGCTGCATATGCTGCAGGCCTCAAGCCGGTGTGGCAACGTGACTGCACCAGCATTACTGAACAGCTGTACACCAGCCCCCAACGGTTCCAGCAGTTCCGGACACTCTACCGGCCAAAGGCAATTGCCATGTACGGCCAGGAGTACGGTACGCAGGTGATTGAAGACTTCATTCGCTCGTGGACCAGTTTGGGCCAGCTCATCCAGCAAAAGAAATTCACATACTACCAAATGGTTTTCAGAAAGGCATAGCTCATTTCTGCCCGTTGCACACGCAGCGGGCTTTTTTGTATCCCCAAAGGTGTATACTCATCCCATGGGTCCCAAATTCCTCATTTACCTCTTCCTCAGTATCGGCAGTATCATTGGCGGCTGGATTCCAACATTGTGGGGTGCCAGCGCACTTGGTTTTGCATCTGTGCTGGGTGCATTCGTGGGTGGCGGCTTGGGTATTTGGGCAGGTTTCAAGCTCAACCAAAGCATTGGAGGGTAAATTTTTTCGTCATTAACCAAAAGCAGCTATGCATGGATATCACGAAAATATTGAAGCGCTCACGCTTGCAAACACAGATTTTCGGAAGGTGCTCTACACGGCCAAGCACACGCAGTTGGTGTTGATGTGCCTGCAGCCAGGGGAAGCTATTGGCATGGAAGTCCACGCAGATAATGATCAGTTTTTTCGGTTTGAAGCAGGGCAGGGGAGGGTGACCATTGATGGGAATGTCCACGAGGTCAAAGATGGGTCAGCGGTGATTGTCCCAGCTGGGGCGCAGCACAATGTGGAAAACACGTCTGCCACGGAACCGTTGAAGCTGTACACGCTCTACAGCCCTGCGCACCACAAGGATGGGATTGTTCGAGCCACGAAAACAGAAGCCGAAGCGAACGAAGCAGAATTTGATGGAGCAACGACGGAGTAAGAAAACTCCGCTCAGGTGTTGAGCGGAGGATTACTGGGTAAAACTGAGGATCAGTCGGGTTACGAGGTATGCTCCACTGAGCATGCCAAAGGTGCGCAGATAAATGGAGCGATGATCATTGAGAATGGATACGCCCAATGCGATTGAGAGGAGGTACATCGCCGCGTAGCCGCATGATGGGTACTTGAGCGGGAAGTCTAGGCCTATGACCACGCCAACGAATCCAAGAAAGAGCAGTAGGAGCCAGTGCATGGTAAACTCCTTTGTGTTTCTCCAACTCTATGATGAGGCACAGCATTCGTCAAGCATAACTCCTCCCAAGTCAGGGGTGAGTTAGTGTATACTTGAACCATCCATAACCAAGAAGCCTATGCGTCGAATGTTGCTCAGTCTGCTCGCCTTGGGGTCAGCCACGCTCCTGCTCGCAGCATGTGAAAAAGCCGTTACCACTGGTTCGAACACGAATACGACCCAGGCAACGAATACCGTGGCGCAACAGAATAGCAATCAGGCGCAAGGAAACTCGAATACAAGTACAACCGTGGATGTGGTTTGGCAGAAGACGGGCACTGGCTGGCTGGCAATGGGAACGCCGCCAGCGTGTTCTGATCCGCTCTTGCTACAGTCACCGGTGGATGTGACCAAGGCGACGGCGATTTTGTACCCAGGGCAAACGCGTGGGGGCAATTACAAGGCGCATGGTGGATTTCGTTTTAGCGGCGCATCGAACGCAGTAACAGTCAGCGCTCCGCTTGCGGCGCAGTTAGTGGAAGGTTCACGGTACATTGAACAAGGTGAAACGCAGTACTTGCTGGTTTTCCAAAACCCTTGCGGTTTGCGCTACCGATTTGATCACTTACTAACTTTAGCACCAGCATTTGCCACTGCGGTTGCTACCTTACCAGCTGCGCAAGTTGACCAGTCGCAAACTACAGCATTTACAAATCCTGTAGAAGTCAAAGCTGGTGATGTCATTGCTACAGCTGTGGGTTTTGCCAAGACGAAGAATGTCTCCGTGGACTTCGGCGTGTATGACCTCCGGCAGAAGAACGCTGCATCCAGTAATGCGGCCTGGGCTGCAAGTCATGATCCTGAGCAAGCGCACTATGCGCTTTGCTGGCTGGACTTGTTGCCATCCCCTGACAAGACCAAGGCGAAAGCCTTACCCGGCGCTGATCAAACCGCAGGGAAGACTAGTGACTTTTGCTCATAGTAGCCTCGATGCAGGCTGTGGATCGGTTCGTTATGCATGCTGGGTTATTTCTGCGTGTAAAGGTGTAGAATAGGGGTATGTTCCTCTCCGCCCCGGCCAACCCCACGAAAACGAAGCACGTCATCTATCTCTTAGCCGCTACTGGCTTCGGGGTAGTGCTGAGTTTTTTAGTCCACGCAGGAATTGAAGCTGCCTACCTGGCTTGGGCTGAGTCAGCACAAAAGAGCATTACCTGGTACGGCGGCTGCGCTTTGCACCCGATCATCCAAGTTGGGTTGATGTTTCTTGGAGCTGTGGGCGGCTTTTTCCTTGGCCGGTTTTGGTGGACGTACGTCTACGTTGAACGACGGTGGGCAAAGGGGAAAAAGTATGGCTCGTAAGAAATCAATCACTGTTCACGACACAATGCAGCGGGGGTACCGGTACACATTGGTCGCGCCGGCGGGGAAGCAGTTTGACTCAGGGTTCACACCCGACCTTTCACCAAAGCAGATGCTACATTTGGGGGTTTTTGGTGGGAAGTACCTGAATGATTGCACAAAAGAGTTTCCGGCAAGTTGGTTCCGCGGCGCAAAGCTCTCTGCAAAAAAGAATGCAGAGCTGAACTTCTTTGGCGTGGATGCGAGTTTGTCCTTGCAGGAATGGCAGCGGAAAGGCTGGATCAACCCACTAGATCCTCGGGGTTGGTTTCAGTGGTACTGCCGGTACTACCAGGGCCGACGTATTCCAGACGAAGATGCCCGGCAAATTAAACGTTGGCGAGCGATGCAGCGACACGTGCAAGCTGTACGACGACATTGCCATCGGGGTGATGTGGGTTGCCGCAGGAAGCAACGCCAAGCGCTGTTGCACTGGGCCTACGACAGCAGGAAGCTGTAAGGCTAGAGTTCCCACTTCTCTGAGAACGAGTTATACTTCTATTAACTCGTACTAAGAATGAGAAGTATGAAAAAAGTATTGAAGAATATGGCCGTATGTGCGTTCGGCCTCGTATTTGCTTTTAGTTTGGCTGGGTGTAAGTCTGCGGCTGATAAAGTTGTAGAAAAAGCTGTTGAGCAAACGACCGGAGCAGATGTCGACGTTGATACGAGCAAAAACCAGGTAGCAGTGAACGTGAATGGTACCAGTTGGGCAGCGGGTGATGCGGTGAGTTTGCCGACGGATTTCCCCAAGGATGTGTACGTAGCCGAAGGGACGTTAAAAGTTGCTATTGCCAGCGATGAAACTCAGGGATTCACCGTCTCATTGGAAAGTACGCAAAGTGTTGCCGTGCTAAAGACACTTTACGATACACAGCTCAAAGCAGATGGCTGGATCATTTCTGGAACTGTCGATATTCAAGGATCTTCATCAATAACCGCTACAAAGGCAAACCGATCGACAACGGTGAGTATTGGACCAAGTTCGGATACTTCGAAAACGACCGTAAATATAAATACTTTTACTGATTCCACCCCAGGCACGAATGCAACACAGTAGCCATGGGAGCATGGTAGACTACACGCAAATACAAAAGCGCGACAAGTCAAGAATGCACGTTTTTCAATAATCGCTTTTTCTCTTATACTAAATTCAGATAAATCCCATAACACCAACGTGTATGAAAATGCCCAGTCTCACCACCCAAGCTACCAAGCTGCATCGCCTCCGCCGGTTCAACGGCGTCATGGCCATTTTGCATTTGGCGCAGGGGTTCCTCATGCTCTTCCTGAGCAGCGACTTTAGTTTGCCGTTGACCACAGCGTACGTGGAAATGGACCAGACGACTAACCTGTTGACCCCAGTTTTGAAAACCATTGGTGAGTGGCAGATTGGTCCGCTTGTCGCCGGTTTTCTGTTCCTCTCTGCCGCAGCGCACGCACTCATCGCGTTCGTACCAGGTATCAACAAGTGGTACAACGAACACTTGGTCAAAGGCATGAACCCCGCCCGGTGGATTGAGTACGCTTTCTCCAGCTCGCTCATGATTGTCGTTGTGGTCATGCTCACCGGCATGTACGACGTAAGTAGCCTGCTGCTCATCTTCTTCTTGAACATGATGATGATTCTGTTTGGCTGGGTTATGGAACTGCACAATCAGACGACGAACAAGACTGACTGGACCAGCTACATCTTTGGTTGTCTGGCCGGCGCCATTCCGTGGATTGTGGTGGCGCTGTACCTGTTCAACGCCGGCGGTGAAGCAGGCCGTGCCCCAACCTTCGTGTACTGGATTTTCTTCTCCATCTTCCTGTTCTTCAACGTCTTTGCCGTCAACATGATTCTGCAGTACAAGAAGGTAGGTAAGTGGAAGGACTACCTCTACGGCGAACGTGCGTATATCATCCTCAGCTTAGTTGCTAAGTCGCTGCTCGCGTGGCAGGTCTTTGCCGGCACCCTGCGGCCAGTGTAGGAATTCAATTATGTAAATAGATGAACCGTCCACCCAGGACGGTTCTTTTTTTGTCATCCTGAGCCTTCGAAGGATCTCCAGATTTTGCATTAACTACAGGGATTCTTCGCTAGACTAAGAATAGCTGAGGGGAATTTTGTTTATCACCCCTTTTCCGTTGGGGTTACTTTACAAAACCAAAAACCACCAGGGCAATGCCGCCGATTATTGCAATAACTCCAATCACCGTCATGGTCATGGCAGATCGCGCTTTCGCCTTTTCTACCTGCGCTTCGGTCTTGTAGCTAATGACGAAGTCACTTTGCCCTTTCGCAACCTGTAAACCTGCTTCACTATTTTCTACAGAACCAAAGACGTAGGCATGCGAGCCAACCATGAGCGCTTTTTCCCGAACGCGACTATTTCCATTCCCCATGACATGCAGCACTGTTTGGAAGAGAGGATTACTCGTGGCATCACTCATGCTCACTAGCTGCTCGCCAAAGTTCTGCAAATCCAAAGAAGCGCGGTCTGGATTGACGGCAATACTCCCGCTAACATCCTGCACCATGAACGGAACAGCTTGCTTATCACTGGAAATCTGCTGCCAGCGTGTCGTTGGTACATTGCGCGCATCCACTGTTCGCTCTTCCCGTTCAAGGGTGTACTCGTAGGCAACACAATTCTGCTTGCTGTAGGGGGTTTGCAGGGGCGCATTACAGACGATGGTACCTTCAATTTCCACTTGACTCCCCGCGACAGCTTGACTAATGGGGATGACCTGCGATTGCTGCATTGCAGACCCGGTTTTCTTCTGGCGCGAACCAGCGAAGAGCAGGCCTCCACCTAAGATCGCAATGACTATTCCAACGATGAGCATAGAGGTAGTGGTTACGAATGGTATATCTAGTATACCGTAGGAGGAGATACGGGGGCAGAGCTGTTCTCACCTTTTACTTTCACACCCTCTTCACAGAACGGGTGTACGCTAAGGGCATTCGTAATTCACCTTGACGCGCATGTCTGACATTATCCAGGTGCACCAGGTTTCCAAAGTGTACCAAGACGGGGACAGGCAAATTCGGGCGTTGGACCACATTAGCCTCAACGTGGCTGAGGGGGAGAGCATTGCCATTGTTGGGTCATCAGGCAGCGGGAAGTCCACCCTGCTGCAGCTGGTTGGTGGGTTAGATACGCCCACCAGCGGGGAGATAACCGTGGACGGGCAGAAGTTGGCTGAGCTTTCCGACGACCAGCTTTCCACGTTTCGGAACAAGACCATTGGGTTTGTGTTCCAGTTTTTCCACTTGCATGACTACCTGACCGCGCAGGAGAATGTGGCGTTGCCATTGCAACTGGGTGGGGTGCACGGCACGGAGGCCATGCACCAGGCCAAAGCCATGCTCAAGAAAGTGCATTTACAAGACCGGGCCAACCATAAACCCAAGATGATGAGCGGGGGTGAAATGCAGCGCGTGGCCATTGCCCGGGCACTGGTGAATAACCCACGGGTGATTCTGGCTGATGAACCCACCGGAAATTTGGACAAGCAGAATGCACTCTCGGTGCTGGATGCTTTTGATGAAATTGCGCGCTCTGGAGTGAGTGTAGTGATTATTACGCACGATGAATCTATTAAGCAGCGATTCAGCCGGGTGATCCGTTTGGACAAAGGCGCGCTGGTAAAATCCTAATCCTATGCTCTGGTCTACTATTGTTTCTCTCAATTTCAAAAAGCTCCGGACGTACAAA